>JAPKZT010000219.1 GCA_026393655.1 Actinomycetota bacterium
AAAGTGTCGCTACCGCTAAAAAGAATACGTGCGAGTTCGACACGACGACGCTCGCCACCTGAAAGAACTCCGAGTGCAAGACTTAAACGATCTGGTTTAAGACCAAGACCAGCGGCGATTGCTCGCCCTTCACTATCTGCGGCGTATCCGCCTTTGAGTAAAAATTGCTCCTCGGCGCGTGTAAATTTTGCAACATTGCTATCGCTCGCAGTTTCTTCCATCGCGATGCGAAGTTTTTCCATACGGACAATGTCTTCGTCAATGCCGCGACCTGACAAAATGTGTGAGATTGCTGTTCGTGCATCAAATGACCCTGCGATTCGCGGATCTTGGGGTAGATAGCCGAACCCACCTTTGCGATTGATCGTGCCTGACTTAGGCTCGTTCGCGCCACCGAGAACTTTGAACAGTGTTGTTTTGCCTGCACCATTACGACCGACAAGACCAACCTTGTCGCGTGGCATCACGGCGAACGAAGCACCGTTGACGACCATCTTGCCACCAATTTCAACACAGAGATCTTTTACCTGAAGCACCCGTCAAGGCTCGCACCGCTTTTGCCTCACCGCAACCTGTGTGCGAATCATCTAGTGTGAATCAAATGACTGGTGCTCCGTGGCTAATCAGTCTCAAGATGCGCGATGCTTCGATTGTTGACATTGCATGGGGTTCGGGTTTTGTTGTTGTGGCGTGGGTTAGTTTTTGGTTGAGCGAAGGTAATCCAACACGAAGTTTGCTACTAACTGTGCTGACATCAGTTTGGGGATTGCGTCTCGCATTTTATTTAGCGAAACGCAATTTCGGTCACGGCGAAGACTTTCGATATCAATCAATGCGACGCAAGCACGGTTCGAAGTTCGCATTCGTCAGTTTGTATTCGGTTTTTGGCATACAAGGTTTGCTGATGTGGATTGTTTCTCTGCCAGTGCAGCTCGGTCAGGTTCGAGCGACACCTAATTTCGGTTTCATTGGTGCAGTTGGTGTCTTGGCTTGGGGTCTCGGTATGTTTTTTGAAGCGGTCGGCGATGCCCAACTCGCAAAGTTCAAACGAGATCCAGCAAATAAAGGTTTAGTGATGAACCAAGGACTTTGGCGCTACACACGACACCCAAATTATTTTGGCGACTCATGTGTTTGGGTGGGATTAGGTCTCATTGCTGCTGAATCGAGGTTGGGCATTTTCGGCTTGGTTGGTCCTGTTGTGATGACTATTTTGCTAGTCAAGGTTTCAGGCGCTGCACTACTCGACCGGGCGATGCTCAAGCGCAAGCCTGGCTACGAAACTTATGTCGCGAGTACTTCGGGTTTCATCCCACGCCCACCACGCAGCGCTAAATAGTTCGACTACGGAGCTTTAGGAAGTTCACGAAGTACATAAATACGCGTAATACTGCCCAAGACATTCATCGGTTCTCGATGCAAAATTCGTTCTTTAATTAATTTCTCGCCGTCTAGAGAGGTCTGAATAACTTCATACTTAATCTCATTTGAAGCGATTCCGTAAAAGTGTTGCCCC
>JAPKZT010000246.1 GCA_026393655.1 Actinomycetota bacterium
CTTGTTTAATTTGCCCTCCACGGTCGTTGATGATGGCGCGAACTTTGCCCCATGCAGCACCCGCGACAATTGGGTCACCAACCTTGAGCATGCCTTTGTCAACCATGATCGTGGCCACCGGACCGCGACCAATATCTAGTTGTGCTTCAAGCACTACACCTTTGGCTCGACCTGTTGGGTTCGCAGTCAACTCTTCAAGTTCGGCAACTGCATTCAACTGATCAAGTAAATCGTCAATGCCTAAACCACTTTGCGCTGACATCTCAACAACGATCGTGTCGCCACCCCATGCTTCTGGCGTCAACTGCTGTTCGGCGAGACCTGCGAGAACTCGCTGTACATCGGCATTATCTTTGTCGATTTTATTTAGTGCGACAACGATTGGTACGCCAGCAACACGAGCATGGTTAATCGCTTCAATTGTTTGAGGCATGACTCCGTCGTCGGCAGCGACAACCAACACAACAATGTCAGTTACGCCTGCACCACGAGCACGCATTTTGGTAAACGCAGCGTGACCTGGTGTGTCGATAAAAGTAATCAATTTGCCATCTTTTTCAACTTGGTATGCGCCAATATGTTGCGTTATTCCACCGGCTTCACCAGACACAACATTGGCATTGCGAATTTTGTCAAGCAGAGTTGTTTTACCGTGGTCAACGTGACCCATGATCGTAATAATTGGTGGACGAGTCATTTGTGTCTCAGGATCATCGTCGTCTGCATCATCAAACATTGCTTGCAATTCGAGTTCTTCTTGTTGACCTGGGTCAACAAGCAAAATCTCTGCACCACACTCAAGTGCGAAGAGTTCCATTTGTTCATCGACGAGTGTCATCGTGGCGGTGACCATTTCGCCGTGCTCAAGCAAGAATCGCACGACATCAGCCGGCGTGCGATTTAATTTCGGTGCAAACTCTTGTGACGAACCGCCACGCTCGATAACAATTATCCCCTCAGGTACAGGGCTCGCGCTGGCCGTATAACTTGTCGGTGTTTGCGGAAGCTGCTCTTCGAATTCTTGACGACGTTGCCCTCTAGTTTTTTTACGCGGACTACGACGTTGCCCACCAGGACCACGACCAGGTGCCGGGCGACCGCCAGGACCAGTTGGACTACTTCGACCAAGTGCAGTTCCGCGTCCACCAGTTGGTGCACCCGGACGACCACCAGCACCAGCAGGACCACGACCAGGGGCAGAACGATCCGGAGTTGTACGACCGCCTGAACCAGCAGGACCACGACCAAGTTGTGAAGCAGGAATTCGACCAGTTCGTGCATTTGTTGATGGCGCCGTACTACGTGGTGCCGAACGATTGAACGGCGGACGAGTTACGCCACCTTCAGGTCGACGCGCAATTGGCGGTGGCGGAATCGGACGCGAAGAACCAGGTGGTGGAGGAATCGGACGAGTTGAACCAGGCAAAGTCGGACGACCAGGAACAGTTGCGCCACCAACGCGATTTGGCTGTGTCGGCTGTGTCGGCTGCGTCGTCGTCGGCGCAGTACTCGCGGCAGGTGCCTGAGTTGGTTGCTGCGTTTTTTGTTGCGTTATTTGTGTAGCTGGTTGCGGAGTTACCGCCGGCTGACGAACTGGTTCTGGTTGCAGCGGTTGTATTTGACGAACTGGCTGTGTGGCTGAACGAGCAGTTGGGCTCGTCTGATTAGGTTGCGCGGATGAAACTACGCGAGTTACGGCGACTTCAGTTTCGCGCGGCGTAGTTGGCGTCTCGACCACCACTTCTGGTGTTTCAACTGGAGTATCAGACTCTGTAACTTTTTTCGCTGCGGCTTTTTTAGCCGTCGTGCCGGTGCCCGCAGTTTTCTTAGCGACGGCTTTCTTAACTGTCTCGCCGGCAACTTTTTTTGCAGCAGCTTTCTTGACAGGTTTTGTCGAAACTTCTTCTGGTTGCGATTCGCGAATCAGACCTTCACGTTCAGCACGACTACGAATACGATCGGCCTGCGCGTCAATAATCGTTGACGATGGGCCCTTAACACCGATGCCGAGTTTTCCGCTGAGGTCAATAACCTCGGCGTTCGTCATTCCGAGTTCTTTGGCGATCTCGTGAACGCGTTTAGCCTTTGCCAAAGTGTCTAGCCTTTCGATTCTTCAGTTGATGCACCAGATTGTGCAGCTACTTGTTCTTGACTCAGAATCGATCCGTCAGCAGCGTGCCACTCCATTGCGCCCGTGTCTATGTTCGTCTTCCATTCGCCTTCTGCATAAACAGACTCAGTCGTGGTTTCAACTGCACGTCGCACCACGCCATTACCTTCGGCTGCAACTTCAGATTCGCTTTTAATGTCGATTCGTACACCAGTCAGCCGCGCAGCAAGTGTGGCGTTGACACCCATCTTGCCAATCGCTAATGACAATTGAAAATCTGGCACGATTACATCGGCTTGAGTTTCGTCTGCACTTAAGCGCACTTCAGTAACTTTTGCAGGCGACATTGCTTTGGCAATGAAGTCACGTTTGTCTTCGCTGAATGGGATGATGTCTACTTTTTCGCCGCGCAATTCGTTGACAACCATTCTCACTCGCCCACCACGCGCGCCAACACAAGCACCGACTGGGTCAATTGCTTTATCGTTTGACCACACTGCAATTTTCGTGCGTTGACCCGGTTCACGAGCACATGATTTAATCTCAACAATTCGATCAGCAATCTCAGGTACTTCCATTTCGAAAAGTCGCATAATCAAACCTGGGTGGGTACGGCTAACAACGATCTGCGGGCCCTTTGGCGTGCGACGCACTTCGACGATGTACGCCTTGAGACGAGCATTTGGCTCACGAGTCTCGCCGAGCACTTGCTCTGCTTGTGGCAACAACGCTTCGACTCGACCAAGATCGAGCAACGTGTAACGAGTGTCCGTCTTTTGCACTGTTCCTGAAACAATGTCGCCTTCGCGGTTCGCGTACTCTTCGAACTTGCGCTCGCGTTCTACTTCTCGAATTCGTTGACTCATCACCTGACGGAAAGTCACCGCGGCAATTCGACCGAGCTCGTCTTTCTTTGGTGTGTCATCTCGTTCGTTAATCCATTCACCGTCATCATTTACGTCGTATGCAGTGAAAGTAATATCCATGTTGTCTGGGTTTACTCCGACAATCACTTCATCTGCAGCACCAGGTCGCTTTTTGTACGCCGTGGCTAATGCTTCGACAAGAACTTGCAATAATGCGTCAATTGTGATTCCGCGATCTGCTGCGAGCATGCGCAGCGCTTCCGACATGTCCATGTTGCTCATGATGCTTTGGCCTCCGTTGTAGTAGCGAATTTTTTCTTTGAATGACGAGCTTCTTCTTTTGAAGTCGTCTTCCATTCGAATACGGTTCGAGCGCGGTCAATCGTCGCGTAGTTGATTTTGATTTCTACATCGCTTGAATTGCGCAAGGTGATCTCACGATCGTCAGCACTAACCAAAACGCCTTGTACGCGACGCTCGCCACCAGTTTCGAGAGGTGCACTCAATCGCACATTGATTACTTTGTTGACCTCGCGAATGTAATGACGCGGCAATCGCAAATTGCGCTCAAGACCAGGGCTTGTTACTTCAAGGGTGTAACGACCAGGCACCGGCTCGGAGTGGTCAAACTCTTTTGATATTAGACGTGTGAGTAACCCAATCTTCTCAAGGTCAACGCCAGCAGGTTGACCATTTTCGCCAAGCATGCCAGGCTTAGTATCAACAACTACTCGCACAACACCACTCACAAATTCGAGGTCGTAGAGATCAAGGCCGAGATCGCTAACAATCGGTGTGACAAGTTCGCTGATACGCGTGACTATTACATTCGTGCCTGCACTCTCGTTTGAACTCGACACCATTAGAAATCTCTCCTTTCTCGTTATAAAACTGTTAAATCACTACCAAATAGCCTTTTTACTTACTAAAAAGACACCCGATAGAAAACAAAAGGCGTGGGCCTAAACCCACGCCTTCGGTTCAATGAACTTTTAGGTCGCCTTAAGTATAGGGGCGCGGAACTAAAGTTTTAGATGGCGCTATTGCTCGCGCCGCCAAGTGAGGGCTCGTGATTTTGCGGATGTCAACAATGTTTTTAAGGACCGCCGCCAAGTGAGGGCTCGTGATTTTGCGGATGTCAACAATGTTTTTAAGGACTTTACGCGATGACCCAGCTGATGCCGAGGTGCCGAGCCATCGCTTATTGGTTCGGGCTGGATACATTCGGCGTGCTGCCCCAGGTGGTTATACATGGTTGCCTCTTGGTTTGCGAACCCTGAACAGAGTTGAAACGATCGTCCGCGAAGAAATGGATGCAATTGGCGCTCAAGAAGTGCACTTTCCTGCGATGCTGCCTCGCGAACCGTATGAGATTACTGGTCGTTGGACAGATTACGGGCCTAACTTGTTTCGCTTGCAGGACAGACGTGGTATTGATTTTTTGCTCGGACCAACCCACGAAGAAATGTTCACGCTATTAGTAAAAGATCTCTACAGCAGTTACAAAGATTTACCGCTGTGGCTATATCAAATTCAAACTAAATTTCGCGATGAGGCTCGCCCACGCGCAGGTCTGTTGCGCGGTCGCGAATTTTTGATGAAAGACTCTTACAGTTTCGATATTGATGACGAAGGATTGCAACGAAGTTACGATGCGCACCGCAGCGCTTATTTGAGGACTTTTGACAGACTGGGTTTGCCATATGCGGTCGTCTCGGCAATGTCTGGCGCTATGGGTGGCTCGGCATCTGAGGAATTTTTGTTTCCGTGTGATTCGGGCGAAGACACGTTTGTTAGTTGCGATAGTTGCTCGTACTCAGCCAACACCGAGGCCGTGCGGGTTGGCGAGCCAGCCAAGATTGATTACTCGAATATTGGAGCGGCTGTTGTATACGACACGCCGGCCACGCCGACAATCGCCACTTTGGTTGATTTGTTTAACACGCGTTCTGATTTGAAGCGTGCCGATCGTCAGTGGATGGCCGCCGACACACTCAAGAATGTCATCGTTAATTTGCGCTATCCAGATGGACGCACCGAGCCACTTGCAGTTGGTGTGCCAGGTGATCGTGATGTCGACACAAAGCGACTTGAAGCACAAGTCTCGCCAGCCGAAATCGTCGAGTTCACTGAAGCAGATTTCGCCGCGAACAAGAATCTCGTCAAGGGCTACATCGGGCCGCAGTCACTCGGGTTGAAAAATTCAAGTGGTATCAAATATTTGCTTGATCGCAGCATCGCATTTGGTAGCGCGTGGATCACTGGTGCTAACGCGCCAGGTCGCCACGTTGCCGGTCTCGTTTACGGCCGAGATTTTTCGTGCGACGGCGTAGTTGACGCTGCCGATGTTCGCGCCGGTGACGCATGCCCAAAATGCAATGCGAAACTACAGATTCGCCGCGGCATCGAGATCGGTCATGTGTTTCAACTCGGTCGAAAATACGCCGAAGCTCTCGGGCTCACTGTGCTTGACCAAAACGGAAAATCGCAAATCGTCACAATGGGTTCTTATGGCATCGGCGTCTCGCGTGCAGTCGCTGCAATTGCCGAAGCGAACCATGACGAAATTGGTTTGAAGTGGCCTTCTGCTGTTTCGCCTACAGATGTACACATTGTTGTTGCAGGTAAACCTGGAGATGAAACCTCAACTGTTGGCGAAGCACTCGCAACTGCACTGCACGATCAAAACATGACTGTGCTGATTGACGATCGTAAAGGTGTCTCACCAGGAGTCAAATTTAAAGATGCCGAATTAATTGGCACACCACGCATCGTTATCGCTGGTCGCGGTGTCGCAACCGGAGTAGTAGAAGTTCGCAATCGCCGTGCCGGAACTTCAGGTGATGTCGCTATCAATGATGCCGCGAAGCACATTGTTGCAATGCCGATAAATTAATTGATAGAGCAAAGAAAATGACTGCAATCCTTAGCCCGGCAATAAAGCACTATGAATGGGGCGACTTTGCGGCGTTGCCAGATTTACTTGGGTTACCGCGAGACGAAAAGCCTTGGGCCGAACTTTGGTATGGCACTCACCGCGATGGACCGGCAACTTTACAAACCGCTAATGGTGAAACTCAACTTAAGAATGTCGTCGGTGATCTCTCGTTTTTATTGAAGCTCATCGCCGTTGCCAAACCACTTTCACTACAAACCCACCCGACTATTCTTCAGGCACTTGAAGGTTTTGCTCGCGAAAACAAACAAGGTCTCGGTCGCACTGAACCTAACCGTGTCTATAAAGATGAGGCCGCGAAGCCAGAGTTGCTCTGCGCACTTTCTGAATTTCAAATGCTTTGCGGTTTTGCGCCCATCAATGAGTCGCTTGCGCGCGCCGAACAAAATGGCTGGCATGAACTTGCGCAGCATTTGAAAATCGATGGATTAGAAAATACCGTGCGCTGGGCACTAGACGAAAAATCGCATCCGACGCCGCAAAATCTGCCTAATCACCTTCACGCTCTCGCATCTTTATACCCAAATTCTGGTGGCATTCTCGTGGCATTATTAATGAACCATGTGGTTTTAAAACCAGGCGATGCAATTTTTCTCGAGCCGGGCAATGTGCACTCTTACTTGAGTGGTCTGGCCGTTGAAGTAATGACGAGTAGTGACAATGTCATGCGCGCTGCTTTCACTACAAAACATGTTGACCTGAACGAATTTTTTGCAACTGCAAACCTTGTTTCTGAGATGCCGCGGTCCGCCACTCCGCCAGTCAGTTCAGGAGACTTTGCGATCTACGATATTTCAAGCGCTCCTTTTAGCGTGCAACGACTTAACTTGACTAGTGCTATTTCGCTAACAGCCGAACACGAAGTCGAAATATTTCTATGTGTGCAAGGTCAAGCAGGATCTCTGCACCAAGGCCAAGCGTGTGTGTTACGTCGCGACGAAACCCTGCAACTCACTGGGCCTTCGCTCGTGTTTCGAGTCTGGGGAGATCCGACCAACTAATGTTTCGAGCTAAAAATAGAAAATCCATAATCGGAAAGTTGCTGTTTGTCTCACTCGCATTTGCAATCTCGGTTAGCGCCGGCAGCAGTACACCGTTCACGCCCAATACTGGGCCATCGCTTTTAATTCTTGGCGACAGCATTACTTGGGGTACCGACTATTTTGCGAAAGCCCAAAAACTAGTCGCGGGTGACGGCCAATGGGTCAATGTCGTTGTTGACGGGCAATACTCCCGCCGAGTTGCGTTTCCGACTCCAAATACTTCTATTCGAATGTCTGGAGTGAAGAGTTACTTAAAACTCAAAGCGGAAGGGCTAAACCCTGATGCAGTAATTGTTGCGCTCGGTAGTAACGATGTCGCACTTGAAACCAAACCTGAGATTTACGAAAAGATCATTCGAGATCTTATGAACACGATCGGCAATGTGCCCGTGACTTGGCTAACTGTTAATCGAAGAGATACCAAGACGATCTTTGCAAGAAGTGTTGTTTTCAATACCGTTCTCGTGAAACTCACTTCCGAATATCCAAATCTGGTTCTCTCAGATTGGTCTGCAATAATTAACGACAATCCGAAGTTGATGTCTTGGGATAAAGTTCATCTCACACCAACTGGTTACGTGATTCGCGCTAAGTCGTACCAGTCTTTGGCACGTGACATATACGAACGATATTGGATAGCCACTGCGCCGACTACTACAACTACATTGCCAGCCGAGACAACTACAACCACAACGATTGTTACGACCACTGCGACGACCTTGCCAGCCGTGACGACGACTATTATCGCAGCAACTACAACGGTTCTGCCAACAACAACAGTTCCAGCATCTTCACCGTAGTAGCCAATGTCATTCTGTGAACTCAGATAAGTTCTCTATATGGTCGGGGCGATCTTGCTGAAAGATAAATAGCAGACAACTCTTTGGTCTGACTATCAAGCGCTACTAACCTCTGACTAAACAAATTTGATCGGTCACAACGTGGCTAATACAGC
>JAPKZT010000104.1 GCA_026393655.1 Actinomycetota bacterium
CAATGCTGTTCAACAAGTTCAATTAAAGATCTTGCTTGCTTCGGCAAATCTGTATAACTACGAATCATACGCACATTGGCTTTCCATCCGGGAAGATCGACGTACTTGGCAGTGATTTCGCCGAGCAGTTGCGCGTCATCTGGATAACCCGAAAGTGGTTTGCCGTTCAATTCGTAACCCACACATACCCGAACAGTTTCAAACGTGTCCAAGACATCAAGTTTTGTGAGCGCGATTTCTGTTAGCGAATTAAGACGAACAGCATGACGCAACATCACCAGATCAAGCCAGCCTGGTCGACGACGACGACCAGTAACCGTTCCAAACTCATGGCCAATATCTACGACTTTGTCACCCAACTCTCCAATCAATTCTGACGGAAACGGACCACTGCCAACTCTTGTCGTATACGCCTTAGCGATGCCAACAATCCGTGTTATGTCTCGAGGTCCAAGTCCTGCACCAGCACATGCCCCGCCAGCAATTGGATTCGATGACGTCACAAACGGATATGTTCCGTGATCAATGTCTAAAAATGTTGCCTGCGCACCTTCAAGGAGCAGATTTTCTTTTCGTTCCAGAGATTCGTGCAAAAAATTGACCGTGTCGCAAACATATGGCACCAAACGCGCACCAAGATCAACGAACTTTGCGACAATCGCATCAATTTCTAACTTCTCACCGCCGAGTGCGCTTAACACTTTTTGTTCTGCGACGGCGCGTTCTCGCACGAGGGTCTTAAATCTTTTTAGATCTCGCACATCCCCAACACGAATACCAACTCGGCGAGCTTTGTCGGCATACGCGGGGCCGATTCCTTTGAGAGTTGTGCCAATTTTATTTTCGCCCAAACCAGATTCGCTCAGCGCATCATGTGACTGATGCCAAGGGAAAATTAGATGGGCAAGACTCGACACTTTTAATCGTGCACACGAAATTCCGCGAGATTCAAGTGTGTCTATTTCGTTAAATAATGTTGGCATATCTACGACAACGCCGTTACCGATCACCGGTGTGACATGCTCATAAAACACACCACTTGGAACTAGTTGTAACGCGTATTTTTGATCACCAACAACAACTGTGTGGCCTGCGTTGTGACCACCTTGATAACGAGCGACGATTTGATGTGACTCAGCAAGTAAGTCAATTACTTTTGCCTTGCCTTCGTCACCCCATTGGGTTCCAACAACGACAGTTACAGGCATCAAACGCTCCTACTTAACTAGAACTTACTTAATTAGAACTTATAGGACGTATTAAAAGTCTACTCGGCTTTACTTAACGGTCCTTATTAAAAATGCTTGGTCGACTGCCAAAAACAGTAACTGACTGGCGTAACGGCACCAGCCCAAAGCGAGTTGTGGTGTCGGCAGTTGACTGCGCAAGTTGATGTTGCAATGTTTTTACTTCTTCTTTTAGTGCAGCAACCTCTATTTCAAGAGCCATGACTTGACGAATACCTTCAAGATTCATACCGATCTCGGCAAGTTGAGCGATGCGCAACAACTGCGCGATATCTGCATTGCTGTACCGCCGCTGTTTGCCACCTGCAGTTCGCGCAGGTTGCACCAATCCGCGACGTTCATAAATTCTCAAAGTTTGTGGATGCATCCCAGCCAGTTCTGCGGCTACCGAAATTACATAAACGGCTTGTGTTTCAAAATCCATAACACCTCTCTATTTTTAAATCGTTAGTGAATATGACTTCGGACTGATTCTGTGCTGACACGAGCAAGTTCTTCAATTGCTGCACGCTCTTGCTTTGTTAAATCTTTTGGAACCACGACTTCAACTGTGACTATCAGATCTCCCGACTCGGCGGCGGTTTGAAGACCTCTCCCTTTGACTCGGTGACGCGAACCAGACTGAGTCGCTGGTTTCAATTTCAAAGTCACTGGTTCACCATCGAGTGTTGGCACTTCAATATTTGCGCCCAAAACAGCTTCAGTAAAACTAATTGGAAGTCGCAATGTCAGATTCTTACCTTCGCGACCAAACAAATGGTGAGCGACAACATTGCAGATTACAAAAAGATCACCACTTAGTCCGTTGTTGCGACCGGGCGCACCACGACCCTTAAGTCGAATTCGCTGGCCGTTGTCTACACCAGCCGGAATTCGCACATTTACTTCTCGAGCGCGAACTTCGGTGCCGATTCCCTTACAGCTTCGGCACGGATTTTCAATTGTTGAACCACGACCACTGCAACGCGGGCATGCCGACGAAAATGCAAACGGACCCTGATCTTCTTCGACAACTCCGCGACCAGCACATTGTGTGCATCGTTTAGCAGATGTGCCAGGTTTAGCTCCCGAACCAGAACAGGTTTGACACTGGACTTCGGAAGTTAAGTGCAATGACGTCGTGACTCCTCGAACAGCATCTACGAATTCAAGGGTTATCGAAGCTTCAACATCGTTGCCACGTTGCGGGCCGGCAGCACCACGCGAACGAGATCCGCGTCCTCCAAACATTTGACCGATTAAGTCGCTGATGTCTTGTCCACCTGCATCAAAATGTTGCGAACCAGCGCCGCCATGACCAGAAAATGCCGAAGGTCCTGCACGTCGAACCTCGTCATATTCGCGCCGACGAGATTCGTCACCTAGAACGTCGTATGCCGCAGAAATATCCTTGAACTTTTCTTCAGCAGATGCGTTATTAGGATTCGTATCAGGGTGATATTTACGAGCAAGTTTGCGATAAGTCTTTGTAATTTCTTTGGCCGGCGAATCTTTATTTATGCCAAGTACGGCGTAGTAATCTTTTTCGAACCACTCTCGTTGTGCCGTCATCGCACGTCGCCTTGCTTTAGCCCTTTACCTTGACCATCGCGGCACGCAATACGCGGCCTTTCCAGCGATACCCGGTTCGCAAAACTTCAGTCACGATCGTTTCGCTGTTTTCGGTATCTGAAGGTTCATGAACTACTGCTTCAGCCAGACTCGGATCAAACACTGTGTCGAGTAGTTCTAAGACTTCTAAGCCTTGCTTATTCAAAACTGAAGTTAGCGAACTCAAAATCGGTTCAACACCATTTAATTCGTGAGCTACAGCCGCTTCACAGGCATCAAGTACCGCTAACAGACCTTCAACCAACCGACCTGTATTACGGTCGACTTCGTCAATTTGTTGCACTGCTGATCGCTTGCGATAATTTTCAAAATCCGCCTGAACGCGCAACGCCATATCTTTAAATTCATCGCGCTCTTTGGTGAGTTGATCAATAAGAGATTCAATGCTCAACTCTTCGCTGGGCGTTGCTACCTCTTGTTGATCGGGTATCCCGGTTATTTCTTCAGATATTTCATCAGCTAATTCTTCATCCATAATGATTCAGATCTCTGGGATTATTTCTCGTCGACGATTTCGGCATCAACGATGTCAGAGTCGTTTTCGCCTGGCGCCTGCCCGGAAGCAGATGTTCCCGCAGCATTCGTATCACGGGCTGCCGCTTCGTAAAGTTTTTGACTAAAGGCTTGGCTCGCAGTCATGAGTTTCTCGGTCGCATTCTTGATTGTCTCATAGTCACTACCGTTCAGCGCCGCCCTAAGATCTGCAAGCGGTCCTTCAACTGCTGTTCTCTCGTCTTCGGAAAGTTTTTCGCCTTGCTCTCGCAAAACTTTTTCAGTTTGGTAAACCAACGAATCTGCATTATTGCGAACTTCAGCTTCTTCGCGACGTTTTTTATCTTCTTCACCGTGCGCTTCGGCATCTTTGACCATCTTGTTGATGTCATCTTTTGACAGCGATGACTGACCAGTGATTGTCATTGATTGCTCTTTGCTTGTTGCTCGATCTTTTGCCGATACATGCACGATGCCATTGGCGTCAATATCGAAGGTGACTTCAATTTGTGGCACGCCACGCGGTGCTGGCGGAAGATCAACGAGTTGAAACTTGCCGAGTGTCTTGTTGTAATTTGCCATCTCACGCTCGCCTTGCAGCACATGAATTTCTACTGATGGTTGCATGTCGTCGGCTGTCGTAAATACTTCGGTGCGACGAGTCGGAATCGTTGTGTTGCGTTCGATGAGTTTGGTCATCACGCCACCTTTTGTTTCAATACCGAGAGACAACGGTGTTACGTCAAGCAACAACACATCTTTAACATCACCTCGTAATACACCAGCTTGAATTGCGGCGCCGGCAGCAACCACTTCATCAGGGTTGACCGAACGGTTTGGCTCTTTTCCAGTCATTGACTGAATCAAATCAAGCACTGCTGGCATGCGGGTAGATCCGCCAACCAAAATCACATGCTTAATTTGATCTTTAGTAATGCCGGCATCTGTGATCGCTTGCTCAAATGGCTTGCGGCAACGCTCTAATAAATCGTTTGTCATTTCTTGAAACTTTGAACGACTTAAAGAAACATCCAAATGCAATGGCCCACTTGGTGTTGCAGTGATGAACGGCAAGTTGATTTGAGTTTGTTGAACTTGCGACAATTCAATTTTCGCTTTTTCAGCGACTTCTTTCAATCTTTGTGTCGCCATGCGGTCGGTACCAAGGTCAACGCCGTGAGCGGCCTTAAATTCTTTTACAAGCCAATCAATTATTCGTTGATCCCAGTCGTCTCCACCAAGATGAGTGTCACCATGAGTGCTCTTAACTTCAAAAACTCCGTCACCGATCTCGAGAACGCTGACGTCGAAGGTTCCGCCACCTAAGTCAAATACAAGAATCGTCTCGTCTTCGCTTCCTTTTTCAAGACCATATGCAAGTGCTGCGGCAGTTGGCTCGTTGATGATTCGCAAAACTTCAAGACCGGCAATCTGACCAGCCTCTTTTGTTGCGGTTCGTTGTGCATCATCAAAATACGCCGGCACAGTAATAACTGCTTGAGTCACCGATGTGCCCAGATAGGCCTCGGCGTCACGCTTTAACTTCATCAAAATTCGTGCGCTGATTTCTTGCGACGTGTATTTTTTGCCGTCAATGTCACTCGATGTCCAAGAGGAACCGATATGCCGTTTAACGCTTCGAAAGGTTCGTTCTGGGTTGGTGATCGCCTGTCTTTTGGCAACTTCTCCGACTAGAACTTCGCCCGCTTTAGTGAATGCGACAACCGATGGCGTTGTTCGTGAACCTTCTGAGTTTGGGACAACTACCGGTTCGCCTGCTTCAAGAACAGAGACGACTGAGTTGGTTGTTCCGAGGTCGATTCCGACTGCTTTTGACATAATTTTTGCTCCATATTTTTGAAGGGATTTTTGAAGGGATTTTTAAAATAACTGTTAAGTCGCTTGCCGAAGGGGGTTTCGGCAAGCAGGAATTAAGATAATCCAGAGTTTTAGTCTTTACAACCTTACATACATATAACTTGAGTCACATAGACTCAAGTTTGCTAGAAACCAGACTCCATAAGGGCAATGAAGGCACTGCTCCTTCGGTCAGAGTCGCTAATGCGCCAGATACCACGGCTGCTCTCAGTGCATTTTGCATCGATTCACCAATTGCCAGTCGAGCCGCCAACATTCCACAAAATGCATCCCCCGCGCCAGTTGAGTCAACAGGGTCAACATTGAAAGGAGGAATCTGTGTTTCGCCCTTGTCGGTAATCATCAAAGCACCTCGAGCGCCTTGCGTGACGATAATTGTTTTCACGCCATGCTCTAGCAACTTGCTTGGTCCGCCGAGCAGTTTCATTTCGTGCTCATTTGGAATGATCACATCAACGAGTTGTAGTAATTCTTGAGATAAAGACTGTGCTGGAGCAGGATTTAAAATTCGGATCGAATGTTTGCCCGCCAGTTCAAATGCGCGCTGCACAACTTCAAGTGGCACCTCTAACTGACAAAGTAAAATTTTTGTTGAAGCAATAATTTTCGTATTTCGCTCAATGTCGCCAATCGTGATTGCGTGGTTTGCACCAGGTACGACGATGATCGAGTTTTCGCCATCATCACTGACGCCGATCAAGGCACGTCCTGTCGGTTCACTTACGAACTGAACTGCAGAGATATCAACATCATCGTTTTTAAATGCAGCCCGTAAAGTTTCGCCGGCATGGTCATTGCCCAATGCGCCGATAAAAGATGTACTTGCACCAGCACGCGCGGCAGCGATTGCTTGATTGGCTCCTTTACCTCCGCAGAACTCAAAATAGTTTGATCCAGTAACTGTCTCACCAGGCTTTGGTAATCGAGGTGTTCGCGCAACGAGATCTAAGTTTGCTGACCCAACAATAACTACATCAAATGAACTGTCGATTGCCATACTCCATTATTAGCCATATTGAGCACCTACGATTTATCTTGTGGGACTTAAATGACTGGCACATTGGTGTTATTGAGGCATGGCCAAAGCACTTGGAATGCCCAGAATTTGTTTACCGGGTGGCACGATGTGCCTCTCACACCAAAGGGCGAACAAGAAGCAAAAACGGCTGGTGAGACATTGCTTCAGGCTGGCATCGTGTTTGATCTTGTGTTCACTTCCATGCAAATTCGGGCGATTGAAACTAATCGAATCGCGCTAAGTGCACTTGGTCAAAGCAAAGTTGAAGTTCGTCAAGATTGGCATCTCAACGAGCGCCATTATGGTGCCTTACAAGGACTCGACAAAAAAGCCACCACGGCAAAGTACGGCGCTGAGCAAACAAATATTTGGCGACGCAGTTACGACACCGCCCCGCCTCCGGTTGATATTTCAAACCCAGAGCATCCCGCGCACGATTTAAAATATAAAAATATTCCAGTTGAGAAACTTCCGGCATCTGAATGTCTAAAAGATGTTGTTACCCGCGTCGTGCCATATTTTGAAAACCAAATTGCACCAGAACTTAAAAATAACAAAAATATTTTAATTACCGCTCATGGCAATTCTCTTCGAGCATTGGTCATGTATTTAGAAAAACTAAACCCACAGCAAATTTCTGAATTCAACATCCCAACAGGGGTGCCTCGGCAATACGAGTTTTTAAAAGACTTTTTAATAGCCAAAGTTGAATATTTAGGCGACCCGACTGAAATAGCCAAGGCTGCTCAGGCCGTGGCAGACCAGTCAAAAGGTGCTCGTAGCTAACTAGTTACTGAAAAATTAAAAATTTATTCTTGTTCGCATGCTCGTAAATTGTGCTGCTCAGTTGACCTACTATATAAAGCATGGCTGATCTTAAAAACTCCTTAAAACATCTCCGATATTCCCCATTGTTTTCTTCATGCTCTTCAAAAGATTTAGAAAAAATTGCGAAGGCGGGCGATCGCGTAACTTTTGAAAAGGGCGAAACCTTGACAAAACAGGGCGACCCTGGCAAAGAGGCTTTCATAATTTTGAGCGGCAAAGCCACCGTAAAACGAAGTGGCAAAAAAGTTGCCACAATCAGCACTGGCTCGGTCGTTGGCGAGTTGTCTTTACTTGATCACGGACCACGCACGGCAACAGTCGTCTGCGAAACAGAGTGCCAAGTACTTGTGATCAGCCGCGGAAACTTCCTTCGCGTGATTGACAAAGTTCCTGCACTAACCCACAAACTTTTTGCGGCTCTTGCGATGCGCATTCGCGATCTGGATCGCGCTTATTTCGGCTGAGAAAACTAGTCTGAGATTCGTCAATCTCACAAAAGAAAAGTAACTAAATCATGACAACCGAAGTATCTATAAAAAAGCGCTTTAAGCCTTACCAACTTTCGATTGCCTTCGGTGTTGGTATCGGCTCTTTCACGCTTATCTCTGGAATTGTTCCGCAGTTGACTGGCTGGGAAAACACTTCTCTAATTCACCGCGAAGTATTCGGCGGAATACCAACTGCTTTACGAGTTGCTTTCTACACGGTGATTCCAATGATGTTGATCTGGGGATCGTTGCGGTTTGCTGACCGCATTCGCAACTGGGAGCGAGGTGCACCAGACAAGCGAAAGACAACAACGAAAAATGCCAAACGTCGACTCGCTGATTATCGATCCGGTGTTTACATGCGCACGCTTTTGCGTGATAGCGCTGCTGGCTTGATGCACTCAATGATTTATTTTGGCTTTCTAGTTTTGCTCGGAGTAACAACCGTTTTGGAAATTGATCATCAAATGCCAGAGCAACTTAAGTTTCTCCATGGCGACGTTTATCGAGGTTATGCGTTAACGGGCGATGTCGCGGGTGTCGTTTTTACCGGTGGAGTTGTTTGGGCAATTATTCGCCGTTACATCCAACGCCCATATCGCATTCGAATTAAAACAAAACCAGAACACGCGCTGATTCTTGGCGTGTTGTTAGCAATCGGTGTCACAGGTTTTGGTGCCGAAATGTTTCGCATCGCACAAGGACAAGCAGCCGGAGTAAATCTTGATCACGAAAAGTGGAGCGTTATTGGTTATCCGCTCGCACAACTTGTTAATGGTTCGAACGCTTCGACCCTGACAACTTGGCACCAAGGTTGGTGGGTTGCGCACGTATTGACTTTTATTGTTTTCTTAGCGATTCTGCCAATCACAATGTTGCGCCACATGTTCACCTCGCCACTCAACATGTATCTCAAGGATCGCGAACGCCCAAAGGGTGCGATGAAGGCAATGCCAAATCTCACCGAAACTTCTCTTGAATCATTTGGTGTACATGTAGTCGAAGAATTTACTTGGAAGCAGCTACTTGATCTAGATGCGTGCACAATGTGTGGCCGTTGTACGAGTGTCTGCCCTGCTCACGCCACCGGTAAGCCACTTGATCCACGCGAAATTATTCTTAAGAGCGGTGAAGTAATGGCGGCAACCGCGGCTCATGCACCAGGTGGCAAAGTTTCACCACCCTTGAGTGCAGATGCTGAAATCAAAGTCGGTGCCAACTTATTATTCGAACGAATAACTGCCGAAGAAATTTGGTCTTGCACAAGTTGCAAAGCCTGCGACGAAATTTGTCCGGTCAACATCGAAATTCTTGACAAGATTCTCGACATGCGTCGATATCTCTCGCTAATGGAAAGCAATTTTCCGGCACAACTTGGCAACGCGTATCGCGCAATGGAGAACCAAGGTAACCCTTGGGGTATGAGCCAGACAGATCGTGGCGAGTGGGCAAAAGATTTAGACGTGCAAGTTCTCGACCCAGGTGCGCCGTTTACGAATGAATATCTTTATTGGGTCGGTTGCGCTGGCAGTTTCGATGATAAGAATAAAAAAGTTACACAGTCAATGGCTAAATTGCTCAAGCGAGCTGGCATCGATGTAGCGATACTCGGCCCAAGCGAAATGTGCACTGGCGACAGTGCGCGTCGCAGTGGAAACGAATATTTATTTCAAATGTTGGCTATGCCGAATGTTGAAATGCTTAACGGCATGGGAGTGAAGAAAATTATTACTCAGTGTCCACACTGCTTCAACACGCTAAAAAACGAATATCCGCAATTGGGTGGCAACTACGAAGTTATTCATCACTCGCAGTTGCTTGAAGATCTAATTGAATCAGGCAAGTTGGATGTATCTAACGCCACGCTTGAGGAGCGAATCACTTATCACGATTCGTGTTACCTCGGTCGTCACAATGATGTTTACATTGCACCGCGCAAAGTTGTGGGCTCAATCAAGGGCATTGAAATTGTTGAGATGCCACGCAACGGCACAAAGGGAATGTGCTGTGGTGC
>JAPKZT010000256.1 GCA_026393655.1 Actinomycetota bacterium
GTGTATGCATGCGAACTAGATTCTTTAAATGTTGCGATTTTGAAAGAGAATCTCTATTTAAATCGATTGCTAGAAAAAGTTACGATAATCCCTTTGGCATGTGGAGGAAAATCTGAAATAGTTGAAGTAAAGTTTCGGTCTTTGTCATACGGCGATGCTCTCCAACTGATAGCTGGTGGCGATGAAACTCAATCGTCCGGGAGCAATTCAAATGCCACTGGTTATATTGCTCCAGTGTTGCAGGTGTCCTTGGATGAATTATTTGCAAAAACTGAACTTCAACGACCCAACAAAATTAAGATAGATGTCGACGGCAACGAGTTGATAGTTTTGGCAGGCACAGTGGAATTATTAACTGGGGCGAGCGAAATCTATTTTGAGGATGGAATGACGGTTGCGTGCGCTGATTTCATGAGTTTTCTTCAATCAAAAGGTTTTGAGGAAGTTGCCAAAAGTGAGCAGTATGCGAAGGGTGATAAGAATCTTTTGGTAGGTTACACAAAGATTTTTGTTAAATCGGCTTAACCGCGCAATGAACTTGCGGGGGGTTGAGTTGTGGCGGGGAAAGATTGATTTGGTGTCGCCGTTTCGAACATCATTTGGCACGGAATTTTCGCGCGAGTTGCTGTTTGTGCACGCCGTCGGTGAGAGTCACGCTGGCTGGGGTGAATGTGTAGCAATGGTGGAACCCAATTATTCATCCGAGTATCTAGATAACTGTGTGCAAGTGGTTTCACGGTTTTTGTTGCCACTTCTACACGCAGATATATCAGCCGAAAGTTTTGTTTCAAACGCCTCGTCAATTCGCGGAAACTACATGGCAAAGGCGTGTGTTGAAACAGCGTTACTTGATCTCAGATTACGCGAACAAAGTTCGTCGCTTGCAAAGTTTCTTGGAGCGACTAAAACTCGCGTGGCCTCAGGTGTCTCGGTAGGTATTCAAGAAAGTCTTGATGCTTTGGTGCGGGTTGTAGGCGAGTACTTAGCGTTGGGTTATCTGCGCGTGAAATTGAAAATTGAGCCAGGTTTAGATCTTGAACTCGTTCGAACAATTCGCAAAGAATTTGGTGATGAACTGTTGTTGCAAGTAGATGCCAATGCGGCCTACACAGTTGCTGATGCCGAACATCTCAAAAAACTTGATGAATTCAACTTACTGCTGATCGAACAACCACTACCAGAAGATGATCTTGTCGGTCATATTGAGTTGGCGAAAATTATCAACACACCCGTGTGTCTTGATGAATCAATCACTTCATTAGAAACTGCACGTGGTGCGCTTGATCTCAAGGCCTGTTCGATAATCAATATCAAATCGGGCCGAGTTGGCGGTTACCTTGAGGCTAAGAAAATTCATGACTTATGTTTGTCGCGAGGTGTGCCAGTTTGGTGTGGGGGAATGCTCGAAACAGGCATAGGCCGGGCCGCTAACTTAGCGCTGGCTGCATTGCCTGGATTTACGCTCCCAGGAGACATCTCAGCCTCGGCTCGATATTTCGCTCGCGATATTACGACTCCGTTTGTTTTAGTTAACGGTCACATTGATGTGCCAAACACTGTTGGTATTGGAGTTGAGCCACTACCAGAAATGCTCGCTAGCTTTAGAAAGCTTACGACTTTTGAAGTTGCGTCTAGCTAATCGTTGATCTATTCGTTGAGAGTGAAAATTATGTTCGTTTCAGGCTGGCCGGTCCGACGCTTTAATACCGAACCAATTGCATTGTAAATCGAAAATATTTTATAGGTAATGCCGTAGCGCTTGGCGATTGCTTTGCGCACAGCGACTGCTTCGGTGCCCGTGACTAGCCGAGCAACGCCCG
Organism: Actinomycetota bacterium; assembly: GCA_026393655.1. Lineage (GTDB taxonomy): Bacteria > Actinomycetota > Acidimicrobiia > Acidimicrobiales > Ilumatobacteraceae > BACL27. Next base: position 1,821 of record JAPKZT010000256.1, read on the forward strand.
AGTAAGTCGTCGCATTTGCTGTGACGTTGCCCTTGATGTCACAGGCTTGAACTTCGATCTTTGGATTTTTGCGGATTCGTTTTACTTTTCCTGCATTGGTTTCAGTGATTACGCAGTAAGTATTTGCAGCGTCGCCGTATTTCGCAAACCATACTGCAGTCGGAACGCCTTTACCTGATGCGCGATAACTAACTAGGGACACGTATTTCTCTTTGTCAGATAAAAAGTTCATCGATTAGTGAAGTCCTTTCATTTTAAGGTTCGGATGGTAACTTCGAGCCGTCGGGCATCGTTAAGCCGTCGTATAAAACGCGGTCTAATTTTGCAGCACGGAGTTCCGCACCTGTAAGGTCGGCATTAGTTAGGTTGCTATTAAAAAGATTTGTGGCGATTAGTTGCGCACTTCGCAAATTCGCTCCCGACAGGTTTGAACTTGTAAGGTTTGAATTGTTGAGGTTGGCGTTAGTCAGATTCGCACCATTTAAAATTGTTCCGACCATATCTGCGCCACCTAAATTTGCGCCAATGAGTACAGAGCCAGGCATGTTCGCTGACGAAAGGTAGGCACGAGAAAGTTTTGCGCCCGTCAGATTCGCGCCAGCCAGATTCGCATTTCACAGATTGGCGAGAGTTAGGTTCGCGCCCGACAGGTTTGCGTCACGCAAGTTCGCAAACGACAGGTCGGCGCGAGCAAGGTTTGCGCCAGCAAGGTTTGCGCCAACAAGGTTCGCCCAAGACAAGTAACTATTTGAGAGCTTTGCGCCAGCAAGATCAGCACCCACCAAATTGGCGTTTGGCGTAATTTTGTAACCATTGATTAGTCGCGATGAATTAGTTCGAGCGCAAGCGACCAAGCCGAATAACGCCAAGCCCAATAAAGCCAAACTAAGTACGACTCGTTTAATTGTCATTGCATCCCAAGTGTAAATTCGAGAATAATTGTCGGGGAGGGGGGACTTGAACCCCCGGCCTCCTGGTCCCAAACCAGGCACGCTACCAACTGCGCCACTCCCCGGACTGAGTAATGCTAGCGACTTACGAGCCCGCGAACTGTTGTCAGCAAATGTTTCACATCTTCATCGTCTATATATCTTGCAATGCCTGCCCGAACGACGCCACCACTATTTGCGAGGCCAAGTCTCTCGACTATCTCCATCGCATAAGAGTCGCCTGACCAAACTGCGATCTTTTTCGCTGCCAGTTCTTGTGCAACTTGATCAGGACTCATTGAATCGACAGTAAACGACACAGTAGGAGCGCGCGATGCCAAGTCATGTGGACCCCATACTGTTACTCCAGGTGTGTCGAGCAAGCCTTCAAGTAGCGGCGCAAATACCGCACTCTCAATCTCGGCTAGTCGTTGCATATTTTCTTCAATCAAAAATCGCGCGGCTGCCTGAACTGCGGCAATACTCTCAAAATTTGGCGTGCCAGTTTCAAACTTTCGGGGCCCAGTCTCACTGGCTGCACGAACCTTGGCGACGGGCAGAGAATTAAGTAACTCAGGTTCGACATACATCACACCTGCGTGTGGTCCATACCACTTATATGGAGAAGTCGCGAGAACATCACATCCAAGTTCGCGAATGTTTATCTGCTTGTGCGGCGCAAGAGCAACGGCATCGACAAATACTCGCGCACCATGTTTATGGGCGACTGCGATCGCTGCGTTTAGATCAGGCATCGTACCGATCAAATTTGATGCGCCAGTAATTGCAACCCACTTGGTTCGGTCAGTCACGAGTTTGCTGAAAGCATCCATGTCGAGACGACCATTTTTTACGTCAAAAGGCGTAAGCAAATGCTGCGCACCAGATCGTTCGCAAGCAATTCTCCATGGTGAAACATTTGCTTCGTGATCAAGTTGGGTGCCCACCACTGTGTCGCCAGGTTTTAGTGTTCGCCCAACTGCACGAGTAAACGCCATCGTCATTGTTGTCATATTTGCGCCGAGGCAAATACCAGAAGCATCGGCTCCCAGAAATTCACCAACCACGGATCGCGTTGATTCTAAAAGAGCGTCGCAAGCATCAGCCGCGGCGAAGAAACCACCTGTGTTGGCATTTGAACCTTGTGCCGCCCACTCGCTCATCGCGTTAATTGCGACATCAACCATTTGCGTACCTGCGGGCCCGTCAAAGCGAGACCAGCCATCTCTCACTCCGGGGAAGTGATGACGCAATGATTTATTTTGCGCGTTTTGCAATTTTTGCCAAACGTTTGGCAGTCTTACCAATCGGTTCAATATTGCGCTGGTCGAGATCACCTATTTCGAGTCCATTTGTAAAACGCACTCTGTAACGCAACCAGTTAAAACCATTGGCAAGAATAATTTTCCCCTCGCTACCTACGGGTACACCGGTGAGTTCAACAGTTGAGCGCACCGTGTCACCCATGCTTAAGTCAAGTTGATTTTGATGTGGGTTAGCCAAAGCATGGGGTTTCCAACTCTGTTGGGCACTTGAACTAGATGTACGAGATGAACTAGATGTGATAGCCATAGTTACAGTTTGCCACAGATACACTGCTCGGCACTGTGAAAACGACAATTGAAGCCTTAGATGGCAATAAAATTAAACTTTCAATCGAAGTTGACGAGACCGAATTTGAGCGCTATTTAGACGGCGCGTTTCGCAAAATCTCAACTCAAATCAGTATCCCGGGGTTTCGTCAGGGCAAGGCACCTCGCCAATTGATTGAGGCTCAAATCGGAAAAGAAGCCGCAAGGTCACAAGCGATTGAAGACGCGATTCCAGCGTCATTAGCGCTCGCAGTTCGCGAACATGATCTTGACATCATCGCCACGCCTGAAGTCAGTCTCACAAGTGGACAAGAAGACGGAAATGTTTTATTTGACGCCACGTGCGAAGTTCGCCCAGTGGTCAATGTTGCTGGTTACGAAGGCCTGCGCGTCGAGCTTCCTGCCTTAGTCGCGTCAGTCGAGGATATTGAAGAAGTCGTTACTCACGAACGCAAACGACATGCAACACTCCTTGACGTTGATCGCCCCGCAAAAATTGACGATCAAGTTACTCTCGACCTAATTGGTTCGCGCGATGGCGCACCGCTACCTGGTTTGAATGTTGATGACTGGCTTTATGAAGTTGGCAAGAATTGGGTTGCCGAAGATTTCGATAAAAATATCATTGGTTCAACAACCGGTCAAAAACTTGAGTTCACATCGCTTCCATCCGGAATGACCGAAACGGCAGATTTCGTCGTAACCGTCAAGAAGATTCAAGAGCAAGTGTTGCCAGAACTAAACGACGAATGGGTTTCCGAGCACTTGGCCGAGCACGAATCTATTGATGCATGGAAGTCAGCAGTACAAACCCGTATCGAAGAATCACGTTTGAATCAGATTCGCAATACTGTCGTAGAAAAAACAACTTCGGCCCTCGCCGAGCTGGTTGAGATAGAAGCGCCAGAGGCGATGGTCTCAAGCGATTTGCGTGGGCGCGTGCAGAACACACTCAAACAGTTTGAACAACAGGGCATTTCGATGGAGCAGTGGCTTTCAATCACGCAACAAACGGCCGAGCAATTTGTGGATGCACTCAAAGAGCAATCGACACTCGCAGTCAAAGTTGATATTGCGTTGCGTGCTGTCGCGCTTGCGCAAAAACTTGATGCAACCGAAGATGATCTCGAAATGCAATTCGAACGCATCGCGGCACAAGTCAAGAAAAAACCAGCAGCGATTCGCAAGGCCTACGACAAGAATGATGCGATCGCCGATTTGCGGGCGCAAATCTCAAAGTCAAAAGCAATTGACTGGTTGTTGCACAACTCAAAGTTTGTTGATGATCAAGGCAACACAATCGATACGGATACGGTGCTCGGTGACCATAATCACGATCATTAGCACCAGCACCAGCACACATTTCATATAACTATTGTCTTAACCACTTGGCTTTAAGGCTTGGCAAAGTCCACATAACTAGGCCCGCACGAACTAGCGTATTTACTCAGAGCACAAGAGTGTCGCAGTAACTAAAACTAGTCAATAGAGGTGTTTGTGGATTTTGCAAGAAATTATTACGTGCCAAGCGTTACCGAAACGACAAGCCGTGGTGAGCGCACGTACGACCTTTACAGTCGTCTACTCAAAGAAAACATCATCATTCTCGGAACTCCAATTGATGACACGATTGCAAATTTGGTTTGCGCGCAGTTGATTCACCTTGAGAGTGAAAATCCTGACAAAGATATAAATATCTATATCAATAGCCCTGGTGGCGACATCTCGGCGTTATTCGCTATTTATGACACGATGCAATTTATCAAAAATGACATTGCGACGATTTGTTTGGGTCAGGCAGCTTCGGCAGCCGCCGTTCTGCTCGCCGCCGGCACAAAAGGAAAGCGCCTGGCATTGCCTCACTCACGAGTTTTGTTGCATCAGCCGTATGCACAAGTTGGCTACGCCCAAGTAACAGATCTCGAACTAGCAGCGCGAGAGATTTTGCGGATGCGCGAAATTCTCGAAGAAATTCTCTCTCAGCACACTGGCCAGCCAATTGACAGAGTGCACAAAGACACCGATCGTGACTTCGTAATGGAGGCGCAAGCCGCAAAAGATTACGGAATCATTGATGAAGTTATTTCGACTAGAGCATTCGCAGATCGTTCTGGACCAATTCGTTGAAATTTGAAATGGGGCACTGATGGCAAAGTTTGGTGATTCTGCCGAGTTAGTGAAGTGTTCATTTTGCGGTAAGTCGCAAAAGCAAGTCAAAAAACTTATTGCTGGTCCTGGTGTTTATGTTTGTAACGAATGTATTGACCTTTGCAACGAGATTATTGATGAAGAGTTAAACGATCAAACAGACGTAAATTTCGAGAAGCTACCGAACCCGCGCGAAATTCGAGCCTTCTTGGATGAATATGTAGTCGGGCAAGAAACGGCCAAAAAAGTTTTGGCTGTTGCAGTGTTTAATCACTATCGACGAATTCAATATAAACAGAATTCGTCAACGCGACGAGATGACATTGAGCTTTCAAAGAGCAACATCATGTTGCTTGGGCCAACCGGCTGCGGCAAAACGCACATGGCGCAAACATTGGCTCGTCTACTGAACGTTCCATTTGCGATTGCCGATGCGACGGCACTCACAGAAGCGGGCTACGTCGGTGAAGATGTTGAAAATATTTTACTGAAGCTTCTTCAAGCCGCAGACTTTGATGTCAAGAAGGCCGAATCGGGAATCGTCTATATCGATGAGATTGATAAAGTCGCGCGCAAAAGTGAAAACCCGTCAATCACTCGTGATGTGTCTGGCGAAGGTGTGCAACAAGCATTGCTAAAAATTCTTGAAGGTACAGTTGCGTCGGTTCCGCCTCAAGGTGGACGCAAGCATCCACATCAAGAATTCATTCAGATTGATACGACCAATGTGTTGTTCATTTGTGGAGGCGCATTTGCTGGTTTAGAGCAAATTATTGCATCGCGCATCGGACAAAAGGGCGTTGGCTTTCACGCACAAGTGAAATCAAAGTCGGAGAAAGACCCTGGTGAGTTGTTCGCTCAGGTGCTTCCAGAAGATTTACTTAAGTTCGGCATGATCCCAGAATTTGTGGGACGTTTGCCAATGATCGGCGCAGTGAATAGTTTAGATCGTTCGGCGCTAATCAAAATTCTCACAGAACCAAAAAATGCGTTATTGAAGCAGTACCAAAAGTTTTTTGAATTTGAAGAAGTTGTACTTGAATTTACCGCTGAAGCTCTTGAAGCAGTGGCTGACCAAGCCTTGTTGCGAGGCACAGGTGCTCGGGGTTTACGCGCAATTCTTGAAGAAGTTTTGCTTGAGACTATGTACGAGTTGCCTGGCCGTAACGATATTGCAAAAGTAGTCATAGATTTAGGAGCAGTGAACAAAACATCCGCTCCTTCTTATGTTGCAAAATCGACTGCGGCAGTTCGCCAGCGTCGCGCTGCTTCTTAAATCAACCTAGATTACGCTCGTGCAATATTCAGACGCGTTGCGTTATCTTGACGAACGCTCAAACTATGAGCGAACCGGACGCGTTGATTCTCCGTCCACTGAAAATATTGAGCGGCTGATGGATGCGATTGCAAATCCGCAAAATGCCTACAGATCAATACACATAACGGGCACAAATGGTAAAGGCTCTACGGCGCAGATTACAACGAAACTTTTGATGGCTCATGGTTTGCGTGTGGGAACCTATTCGAGCCCACACTTAGACCGGATCAATGACCGAATCTGCATAAATGGCGAGCCGATCAGTGACGAAGATTTTGGTTTGCAGATTGGTGCAATTTCTGATCTTGAAATTATTTCGGGGGTTCGCCCGAGCTTTTTCGAGATAATGACCGCCGCGATGTTTCGCTGGTTTGCGGATGAGGCTGTAGATGTTGCAGTTGTAGAAGTTGGAATGCTTGGACGTTGGGATGCGACGAATGTTATTAATTCAGATGTCGCGGTAATCACGAACATCGCGCTTGATCACACCGAATATGCGGGGCCGACAGTCAAGCATATTGCAACAGAAAAAGCCGGAATTATTAAGCCGACGAGCATCGTTGTTCTCGGCGAGACAGATGAAATTTTGCGAGAAATATTTCTCGAAATGCCAGCGCAAGCACAAATTAGTCGTGGAGACGACTTCAGTTGTGAAGATAATCGTCTAGCAGTCGGTGGGCGACTGATCACGGTGCGCACGGCGCGAACGGTCTATGAAGATGTGCTTGTGCCGTTGCACGGTGAACATCAAGGTGATAACGCATCACTTGCGATTAGTGCCGTTGAAGCATTTTTTGATTCAACTATTGACCCCGATATTTTGGCTGACGCAATGCGAAACGTCGTGATGCCCGGCAGATTTGAAGTGCTCGGATATCAACCCCTAGTGATTTTAGATGGCGCTCATAATCCGGCAGGCGCAAAAGTTTGCGCTGAAGTTTTCTTTGAAGATTTCAATATGAGTGGGCGCAAGATTCTCGTAACCGGTGCGCTTCGAAGTCGAGACCCAGATGATTTGCTAACAACTTTTCGTGCGGCTGATTTTGATATTGTGATTACTTGCACTCCGCCGTCACCTCGTGGTTTGCCTGCAAACGAAATGGCTGATGTTGCGCGTAGAGTCGGTTGTGACGAGGTGATTGTTGCGCAAACAGTTGAATCCGCATGTGAAACTGCATTAAAACTTGCACAACCTCAAGATGCCGTTCTCGTGGCCGGGTCACTCTATATCGTCAGCGCTGCTCGGCCATTCCTGATGCGCAAAGCCACAAAGCGCCCATAGCGTGCGAGCCACGAGAAC
>JAPKZT010000323.1 GCA_026393655.1 Actinomycetota bacterium
CAAGAAACCTCAGGCAATTGCTGAGGGGTGAGTTCGCGAGCCACCTCGCTGAAACCGACAATACCCAAATAGTCACGCGGAAACTGGGTGCTCATCAAAGAGTGCAATGCCATCGCAACTTTCTTGGCAGGCAAAAAGTAGTCGCGCATCGGCATCGATAATGAAAGATCAAGCATCAACACAGTTGATGATCTTGTTAAATGTTCTGTCTGCTCAATTTCAAAATCATCGGCAGAGAGCTTAAGCGGAACTGTCGAGCCTTGCCGCTGCAAAGCATTACGCAAAGTCCGTTGCAGATCTAATTGAAACGGGTCACCGTATTCGTATGGCTTTGTATCGTAAGTTCGCTCGTGTCCGACGCCGAGTCGCTCAACTTGATGTTGCCCAAGACGATCTTTTTCTAGGGATCCAAAAACATCGCGCAAAGCATTCGCACCGATTTTTCGCAAACCGCTGGGGGTAAGTTCGAGTTTGCCTTCTACCTGATCAATCAACCCCGAGTCTTTTAATTTCTTAGTCAATTGAGCCATTTGCTCAAGCGACTTTGCGGCATCTTCACCCAACATTTCTCGAACACGATCTAAGTCGGCTTCAGCCAAAGCTGATGGCGATGATGCATTGCGCAAAAGATTGTCTAGCTGGTCTAAATCACCGAGTTCTTGCATTGCTTGCATCGCCTGACCAAAACCCATCGGTTCATCGCCAGTGAACTCATGCGACTGACCCCAGCCTTTTTGCGGAAACATGCCCTGTAGTTTTTGCGAAAGTTGATCCATTTGCCATCGCAGATCCATGTCTTCTAAGAGTTTTTCGCTAAGTTGACGCATCTGATCGCGCTGCTCAGGTGTCATCGAATTCAACATCGCTTGGGCATTCGCCATTCGTTGAGCCATGATTTCAAGCAACTCATCAAGTGTCTGCGGATTTTCAGGAAAAAAATCTCCAAAATTCTCCATGAACTGATCAAACGCGGGTTCTTCACCTCGTTCGCGAGATTCAAGCATTTCATTTAATGCCGCCATCATGTCTTTCATTCGTTGCATATCTTGTGGAGTTAGATTTTCTACCTCACCAGACATTTGGTCAAGCATCTGTTGCATTATTTGTTGACGAAGTTTTTCGAGGAGCGCTTCGAATCGTTGCTTTGATTCAGACGATTGAAAGTCGTAATGTTCAAGTTCGTTGATTTTGCCCGCTAGGTCACTCGGCAACATGTCAAGACGAAAATTGCGCTCTTGCGCTGACTCTTTGGCGACTTCAGCGCGACGTTGATCACCTGATTTTTCTGCCGCCATAAGTGCATCGTCAATCGCATGTCGTTCTTCATCAACGAGGTCATCTAGTTCTGCCGCAACTTCGCTGTAGACACCACCAAGATCGCCACGATCTTTTATTTCTTCGCGGCGCTCACGAAGTCGTTGCATCATTTCGCGAAGTCCCATTAACTGGTCGCCACGTTCGTTGCGCATACCTTCTTGCATCAACCGACGCAGTGCGGCGTTGACATCACCGTGATACAACAGGTCGTCGGTTATCTCATCAATAATGCTTTGTGCATCAAATTCAAAGCCACGTTGAGTTCCATCCCAACGCGAATAATTAAAGCGACTAACCACAATCGCACGCTAGTACTGACGGCCGTAGACTGATAATTCGTATGAGATTTCCTAGAACTTTTATTTTCGTAGACCTCTCTGGGTTTACGAACTATATGGAGACCAATGGCGACCGCAAGGCGACCGCGTTGCTGGCCGAGTTTCGCGCCGTAGCCCGGGCGATTGCCTCAGAACGTGGCGTGCGAATCGACAAGTTTCTCGGCGACGGATTAATGGCCGTTGCTGTTGAGCAAATTGAGGGCATTACATTTGCCTTAGAACTTGACCGCCGAGCCGAAACAGTTTGCGCACCACTGAAACTGCGTATTGGCATTGCCACGGGTGACACAATGCTGTTTGAAGGCGACGACTACATTGGACCGGCACCAAATCTTGCGGCACGACTTTGTGACCAAGC
>JAPKZT010000215.1 GCA_026393655.1 Actinomycetota bacterium
TTTCGATTCACCTGTGTAACCAACGAGTCCCTTAAGTGGTGTTGATACGACAGGTATTCCACACGCAAGTGACTGTAAAACGCGACCAGGTAATGCACAATCTGTTACTAGTGATGGCACGAATGTATTTACAGATACATCAGCCAAACAAATGTGTCTAACCAGTTCCGAATAGTCAACAAATGGGAGCATTATCACCTGACTCTGAATTTTGAGTCGTTGAATCGCATCCGAAATATCTTTCTCGGCTTCTCCATTTCCAATTATTAAAACTAAAATGTTGTGATCATTGCGTAAGGTTTCGGCAAATAATTCGAGAAACTGTTCAAGGCCACAGAACCGATAAAGAGTCCCCCTATAAAAAACGACCTTCTGTTCTGGTTTAATTCCATAGTTTTTTGCTAATTCGTGATCTCGGGCGCTTGGCCTGAAACGATCTGTATCGAACCGCGGGTAATCAATTGAAACATTATTTGGGTTAGCACCAAAACTCACGCAGTACTCTACCAACGCCGCGTTATGCACCGAAATATGATTTACATTTCTATATATAAATCGCTCGGCGGTTCTTATAAGGTTTCTAAACAACGACCCTCGCAGTAAATGAGATACATCTATCGCTCGAAAAATCACCGGAATCCGCAATAGTTTTGCAACAAATACCGTCTGCCAACCATTCGTCGGCACCCCATAAAGAACGATTAAGTCAATTTTCTCAGACCGAATTGTCGAGTGCGAGATTGAACCCGCGAAAAAGTTGTTCGCAAAAAACGATACTTTGATTGTTTTTTGTCTAACGACACTTCAGGGTAGTCGATAAAAAAAACTGAATGTCCAGCAATAGATAGCAACTCTGGGATGTCATGAATCTCAAAAGTGACTTTATCTCGCCAATTAACTTCGTGTATAAAAAGTAAATTCATCGAACAGAACTATTTAAACCACACGCGTTTATTCACATACTCCACATAACTCAGAATAATTTTCACCACGCGCCACGAAACATCCTCGACTTCGTAATCACTAATCGGTTTTGGAAAATTTCCAGAATCAAACTGTGCACGTACAACCGCTACTTTTGAAACCAACTGAATTGCAGATCTACTACTCATTGCGAGAGTGCCGTTATCGGTGCCCTCAGGTCGTTCATGTGCATCGCGCAAAGTGACCGCAGGAAAGCCCAGTAACGAAGCTTCTTCAGTCAAAGTACCACTGTCAGAAATTACGCAGAAAGCATTTTGTTGGAGTTTTATGAAGTCAAAGAACCCGAGCGCAGTAATAAAGTTGATTCGTTTATCAAACTTAATATTCAAATTATTAAGTCGCTCTTTAGTTCTTGGATGTGTAGAAAAAATCACTTGATGATTGAAATGGTCTGCAGTTGATTCAATCGCCTCAATTAATTTAGTTAGACTTTTCGAGTCGTCAACGTTTTCTTCACGGTGCAGACTGACGACAAAATATTTATTTTTTTCTACTTGAAGTTCCGACAGTATTTTTGACTTGTCAATATCAAGCATGTAGTGGTTAAAAATTTCTTTCATTGGAGACCCAACGTTGAAGATTTGACTACTTACAAACCCCTCATGAAGTAAATTGCGGCGGGCGTGCTCTGAATAAGTTAAATTAATGTCGCTCGTATGGTCGACGATCTTGCGATTGACTTCTTCAGGTGTCCGTTGATCAAACGAACGATTTCCTGCTTCTAAATGAAATATTGGTATTTTTCGGCGCTTGGCTGCAATCACCGAAAGTGCACTATTCGTGTCACCGAGAACCAATACCGCATCTGGCATCACTGATTCTAAAACTTGATCGGTTGTCTCTAAAATCTGCGCAATTGAGTTCATCGGCGTCGAACCCGCCACTGAAGAAATATGGTCCGGCTTTCGAATCCGCATTTCGTTAAAAAATATTTCGTTGAGCTCTGGCGAAAAATTTTGACCTGTGTGCACCAATGTGTGCTGCGTGTGTTCATCCAACAACGGGATGATCCGACTCAATTTGATCAGTTCTGGACGAGTACCGACAATTGTCATTACCTTCAATGCCGATTTAGTCTTTGTTTTCATCGTTAACTCAACTCCTTAAGTTGAAGTCGGCGCCAAAGTGCTCGATGTGGTTTAGAGATGACAATTTGTGTTTCCGGCCTTGGTAGCGCGGTGTAGTAATAAAGAATTAAAGATTTGCGAGCTTCATCATCTGGGCACGCCAATGGAGTTGGATGCGTGTTATCGTGAGTTTCAAAAATTATTAATCGATTCGCCTTGGGTTCAATTGATTTCACGCACCGAGTAACTTCAGGATTCCACAGTTCAAGTTGGCCACCCCATTCAGATTTCCATTCTTTATTTAAATAAAGAATCGCATTAAGTCTTCGATGCACGCCCATCGCATGATGCCAATTTCCATCCACATGAACATCCAATAGGCCGCCTTTTCGGGTGCAGTTTAAACCACCACCTGTGTAGTACGGATCTGATATCAATTTTTCAATCCCGCATATTTCGCTCAGTCGCTTCATAAACACGCCTGAATTCAAAAAGTGAACCATGGTTCTAATTGCCGGCGAAATGTCCTCATCGGTAACCCAGTTGCTGCGCAGTTTGACCTGAATTTGCTCTTGATTTGAATACTCCCAAATAGCGTCAGAAACAATAGGAAATTCGTTAACTAATTCCTCGATTAATACTGAGTCGAAAAGATCATCTATTACACAATGTGGAAACGGGTCGGCGCACGAAAATTCTTTTTTCGTAGTCGCAACGAGCGCATCAAGACGGCCCAAGGTTTCAGTTTGCCACTTTTTCATTTTAGAGCGCCTTTTGATGCTTAATTATATAAGCAAACCGAGTGGCGTAGCAGTTAACTTAGCGTGGGACAAAGTCATAAGTTGCTTGATCTTCACAAAAGTTGTCCAACATTTGGTCCCACGATGGTATTTCGATTCCGAGTTGAGTGATTTGATCGCTTGACAATAGTGATCTGTTTAAAACAACAGACTTGTCTATTTCTACGTTGATATCAAGACCCAAACGATTATTTAGTTCAGTAATTAATTGAAATTTATTTATTGGATTTGATGCAACAAGCTAAACGTTGTCAAGCCTGAGTAAATTGCATTCGAAAATCCAACAACTTTTTTGCCACGATTATTAAGAATCCATTCGAAAAGACTGGTGAAGTTTGTAAGTTCTCGTCCGACATGTGAAGTGCGGATTGTTAAATTGTGATCATCGACTATCTCGCCAGACAGTTTTGATGAACCATAAATATCAGTTGGATCAGGATTGTCAGTTGCTGCGTAGTTGCCTTTGTTGCCAGAAAATACACAGTCAGTACTTATATGAATCAATCGAGCGCCAAACTCATCGCAAATACTCGAAAGTTTGTGCGGAAAATGAGCATTTACTTCAATCATCTCGTCTTCGCTAGTTCGGTGGCCTCTCTGTTTGACAACGCCAATGCAATTTATTACTACATCGAACTCATGTGCACGAAAAAGAGCACTAACTGTTGTGATGTCTTTTGCATCGACGCCGGCAATCCATCTGTCCTTATTTAAAAACTTTGCAAGGCCAGCTGTTGCAGAAAACTCTTGTTTCGATGTGCCGTAAACATCGTGAGTCTCGCTTAGTACTCGAACCAACATGTGGCCAAGCATTCCGCCTGCACCAAGAATGCAAATTCGCATTAGTTACTAATTAAGTCACCCGACAGATGTTTTTCAAGAAACTTTTTCACTTCAACTGTCGACATCAGAAAGTTTGCCGAACTTACTTCGGCAAACTCAATTAGTGGTTCAGATGATGTCGTTGCCACTTCAGGCAAGATTGACTTAATCGCAAAGTAGTCTCCGCGAGAAATAGTACGGAGCGATTCTTCTTCAGAGATCATAATCTCATGCATTTTCTCACCGGGTCGTATACCGCTTTCAATGACCTCAATTTTTTGCGAACCGACCAGTGCCGTAGCAACATCTTGAATTAACGCTGCCTTAATTTTAGGAATGTAGGTCTCGCCTGCCGCCGCAAATTGCAATGCCTCAAAAACCGTATCTACGGCTTGATCAAGGGTTAGTAAAAACCTCGTCATGTTTTTGTCAGTGAGCGTTATCGGACCACCTGCTGCAATTTGATCAATAAACAACGGCACCACTGATCCGCGAGAAGCGAGAACATTACCGTAGCGCACAGCAATAAAGCGCGTCTGCGGACAACTGATATTGGCCGCAAGAAATATTCTTTCTTGAATCGCCTTAGTCATTCCCATGACGTTTGTTGGTTTACACGCTTTGTCAGTTGAAATTGCAACGACACTTTCGACTGGCAACTTAAGTTCAATAATTGCCCGAACAATATTCTCTGCGCCTTCAATGTTTGTTTTAACGGCCTCAAACGGAAAGTATTCACATGCGGGAACCTGTTTTAAGGCTGCCGCGTTAAACACGATGTCGGCTGAAGTCAAGGCTTGCGCAACTGAATGAAAGTCTCGCACGTCACCAATTTTGAACTGCAGTGTCCGTTCAAAGTTGTGATACATCACTTCGTCGGTTGCTGCACGATGGTTCAAATAATCCATCCGAAGATCGTGTTGTTTGGCTTCGTCTCGACTAAACACGACGACACTTTTCGGTGAACCGAGTTGACCAGACAATATTCGTCGCACAAGTACTTTTCCCAGCGACCCAGTGCCACCAGTAATTAGTACGCGTTTGTTGTCTAGATACATCCGTTTAACGACCTTTTAGCGACAGGAATTAACTAAACCAAGGTTATCGGTAATCAGCAAGTGCTTTTGCTACCTCAAGCGCCGGAAACTTACGATAACGAGCAAAGTTTTCACAAAATGTTTCACGCGCTAGACGTACTTCGTCTGATGTCCACCAGAGATCAACATCCTCCCATACATCAACAATGTGTTGCGCTGCGGACTCAGGACTGTGGTGAAGAATCTTCGCCGACAAAAGTTGCTGATAAAAGCTGTTCGCACGCAGATTTAATTGCTCATACTTCGCATCCCAAAAAATAATCGTTGGATACACCACCATGAGATTATTCGGAACAGTTGTTTCATTGTACGTAACAACTGATATTCGATTACTAGAGAGGGTCTCATTCAGGTCGACACTCCCGAAATCAATTTCAACGGCTCCACCCAAAATTTCTGAAATTTGCTGCCCGGAAACGCGAGCGGGTTTCCCGATTGAACTTGCGTTTTTCGGACGAATCATTGTCTGGTTACGAATACTTTCGGGCAATAGCAAAACTAATTTCCTTAGATTATCCAAATAAGCACTATTGCTCTGCACCCCGAGCATCCCGTAAATATCTGAATTTCGTGTGATCGGACCTAACACAATTAGTACTCCACCATTTCTATTCGGTTTAAATGTTTCATGGTGTGACTGAACGCAAGTTGGCCTGACTATTTTTGAATCGTCAGACCAACCCCATGACATAAACCGATCTACAACACTGATTTCATAATTCTCTCCCCAGCTTTTATATCGCTTTACCCCGTAGCCACCGCCGTGCTGCCCAGAAACTAATTTTGTCGCACCAAAAACACAATGCTCAGCAGACCAAACTTTAAATTGCTCATTTCGATGCAACAGCGTATTAGTAAAAATTAATTTCGGATGTCGTTTGATCTGAGATGCACTTACTTTGTCTTGTAGTTCTTTAAAACCTTCAAGATAAATCGTTGGCAAATTAGCTGCTAATAGTTCACGCAAAAACTTCTCAAACCGTAAACTCGAACTTTTTGAGATCTTAAACTGCTGCCGCGCAACCTCATTAATCGGATGTGCCGTCAGTTTTGAACTAAATCGCCATAATCGAGGTAGAGATCTCAGTCGCAAATGCATCACAACTAACGCCAACTTAGATTGGACAACTCCAGCCAGAACAACTTTAGGATTTGGCGAAATTTTCGCTAACAATGTTTCAAGTTTTGATTTTGTCTGCGGTGAAGGCAAGCCAAAATTTACGTTTTGCCGATATTCAAGCAATTCTTTATTGCGTTCTGGCGACGAGACTAAAATGTTTTCCGTTGCTGACTTTGCCACAAAATTAATCGCCTCAACATAAATGTAATGATTCCAGATATCGGTGGCGAACAATAGTGAAGCTTCGTCGTGTGTCACTGG
>JAPKZT010000213.1 GCA_026393655.1 Actinomycetota bacterium
ATACGCATCATCTTCGCTCGTCGCATTAGGTTTTGGTGCGACAACGGTTTCACTGCCAAAAATACCTTCACCAAATAAATAAGTTTCTTCAATGCCATTTACGACATCATGCTTAATTAGCCCATCAAAAGTGAATTGACCTTTGGTGGGCACTGCACTATAGACATATTGATATTTGAGCCCGGCATAGCTTTGGTTGATCATCCCGAATTCTGTGATCGTGTCGCTGAGTGGACCTTCGTGCACGGCGCCAGTCTTCATGTTAAAACGCCACCTGTATGGCCGCGACTGCATCAAATGCAAGTCGAGAAATCTAAACATCCGTGCATTTAAATCGGCGTCTCGACTCACACTTGGCGATGGGTCGTATTCAAAGTAGCCGTCAAGAATTACTTCGTCACCAACTTCGTATGCGTTAATCCAATGCAAGACATAAGTTGATTTTGTGTCAAACCACTTAATATCTTTATTTGTGCCGCGTCGCGGAATAATCCCGATTCGCATTGGCAACTCTGGGTGATATCGGGTTGCATAGATACCTTTTTCAATTAATGACTGATCCCAAAACAGTGGGCAATCGTTGAGGATTGCATAGTTGGTTGTGAATGCCATATCGTGTGGCAACCGTGGCCCTGGCAAATCAATCGCGGTGTAATGAACGAGTTCGCGATCGGCTGAAACGACTCCGTAGTGCAAGTACGGCGCAGTCGTTTGATAATTAAAAAACAATAACTCACCAGTTCGCTCATCAACTTTTGGATGGGCCGAAACACCTTGAGTCGGAAACTTTCCTGACCATGTTTCTCGTCCGAGATCTTCAAGTGTTCGCGGGTCAAGTCGATATAAATCGCCACATTGATAAAAACTAGACAGAGCGACACCCGCGTGTACAACGACGTCGGTACTCGATGCGTCTTTCATTCGAGTTCGCGCACCCCAACCGTCTGTGCGTGGTGATCGGGCTGGCTGTTCTGCGAGCCCAGCCCATTGCGCACTGCCAGCAGCAATTTCAGTTGCGAGTCCTTGCGTGCGGACAAATCGATTGCGATATTGCGCGTCGCCATCTTCGAACGACATCATGTGGATCATTCCGTCGCCATCAAACGGGTGATAGCGCTCAAGCGAATCGTGAAGTGGGTTTTCGGTGTTACGCAAATAAACGCCATTCAAATCTTTTGGAATCTCACCTGTCACTTGCATCTCGCTAGCCGTGTATTCAACTGACTGGGGAAGCCATGCACCACTTCTGTATGGATGTACATCGTTTTCTGGTAGGCGCGAATTAAATCGCTGGTTGACTTCAACTTTCATTGCGATACCCCCGTTTCGCTCTCGTTATTAGTAGATCCTAGAGAAAGTTAAGTCGCAAACCCTTATACGGCCATTTCATTGAGACTAGTTTGCCTCTGCCGGAAAGCGTTATATATGCCGTTTGAAAGTCTGGCCCACCAAAACAAATATTGGTTGTGATCGGATCGCCAGTTGCAATGTGCTCAAGAATTTCGCCTGTTTTAGAGATAACTGTGATTCCGCCATTAATTAATGTCGCGACACAAACATTGCCGTCACCGTCAACAGCGAGTGAGTCAAGATATTGCAATCCAGACAAACCCGCCAAACAACTCGCAGGGTCTCGCATTGATTTTCTTACAACTTCACCCTCACCGGTGATTGTTGCTTGATGCACACGACCAGTAAAACTCTCAGCCCAATATAAAGTTTTGCCATCGGGTGAAAGGCCGATTCCATTGGGGGCTTGACATGGAAATATCGCTTCACGAATCATCGAGCCGTCAATTTTCGCATAGTAAATGCCGGTGAGGTCGTAGATGCGACCATGGCGAATGCCGTGATCGGTGAACCAAAAGCCACCTTTGGCATCAAAGACAATGTCATTTGGACCGCGCAGTTGTTGGCCATCGCAGTGCGTATATAAATCTTTGACTTCGCCGGTATTCAAATCAACACGTTGAATTCGTCCACCTATATATAGGGATGGATCAAATGGCCCCGGATATGTCACGCCTTTGTAAGTTGTTTCGGAAAAGGACCCGCCGTTGTTGCACAAGTAAAGCGCGCCGTCTGGGCCAACTGCCAGACCGTTCGGGCC
>JAPKZT010000033.1 GCA_026393655.1 Actinomycetota bacterium
AACGCCCGTGCGGGCAGTCTCTTGCTGAACATGAATAAAAGATTGAGTCAGAAAAGAAACAACGAAAACGCCAAGTATCACAACAAGAAACGCAGGGTAAAGTCTTTGAGCGCGTCGTTTGAAGAAGGTCAACAACGAGAATCCTTTGCCGGCAGATTCGTGTCGCAAAATTGATGACATAATTACAAACCCAGACACGACAAAAAATACATCTACTCCGCGATATCCAGCCGGAACCGAAAGAAACCCAAAGTTGATGTGATTTAGAACTACAAAGAGAATTGCAATTGCGCGAAGCAACTGAATGTCTTGCCGCATAGGAGTCTTCTCTGAATTCCGCAGACTATTAAGTTGACTCATCTGAGTTTTTAAGGAGCTACGAGTGGCCAGGGTTGGGTTCGCTCGACAGCAAGGGCGAGTTCGAGAAGTAGTGGTTCTTCGAAATGCCGCGCCATGATTTGCATGCCGACGGGTAAACCATCTACTAAACCAACTGGCACCGAGATGCCAGGGTTGCCATAAATATTTGCAGGAAAAGTCAACACACCGTTGTTGCGAGCACCCGCAACGAGCCCGCCAAAAGTATCTGGCAGTGGTCCTTCGGCATTGAAAGCAATATCTGGGTTTGTTGCCGTGATTATTAAATCAACTTCACTAAAAATTTGTGCCATTCGGTTATTGAGTTCAATCCGTCGCTGTTCAAATTTTCCGCGCGCTTCTGAACTGTAAAGTCCCTCAGTCATTTTTTGGCCGTAACGAATTTCGGGCGTCAGTTGATCTGCGCACGCTGGCCAATAATCTTTCAGAGCAGTTCTTATCGCAACCGAACCAGTTATAGACCACGCAGCACCAAGTCGCGGCAACGAAACGTCAACTGACTCGCGTCGTTGCAAACCAGCAGACGCAATTAAATTCTCAGCGGCACGCTCGATCACTTCCCACATCGCAGGCGATACAACTCCGCCACCAAAGTTCGGCACTACAGCAACACGCAAACCTTTTGTTGCCACACTTCCGAGTCCGGCTTCCCATCCAGAAACTTTTGGCAAACTTAACGGGTCGTGCGCTTCGTGCCCGTTGGCGACATCAAACCATCGCGCAGTGTCGCGCACACTTCGTGACAAGCAGCCTGTAACTGTTGTTAAGTTTCCATTTGATGCACCGGGTCCGCGCGGAATTCGACCGAAAGTTGCTTTTAATCCAAGCAAACCAGTGAACCCCGCCGGAATCCGAATTGATCCACCACCGTCGCCGCCAGTTGCGATACTTACCAATCCGCCAGCAACGGCAGATGCAGTGCCGCCAGAAGATCCACCTGGTGTACGTCCATGTTTCCACGGGTTATGAGTTGCGCCGTGCAAAATCGTCCGCGTTAAATTTACACCACCGAATTCGCTGGCGTTTGTCTGACCAACTTTCACTGCACCACCGACGCGACAAATTCGATTGACTTGCGTATCAGTTGTTTTTGAAATTCTGTCTGCAAAAACCACGCACGCTTCAGTGTCGGGCCATCCAGCTACACCGTCAAGTTCCTTTACTCCAAACGGTACGCCACCGAATGGCAAAGAAATATCTGCATTTTTTGCATCACGCTCGGCGGCTTCTTGATCTAAAAAACAAAACGCGTTGAGTTTGCTTTGAGAAATCGCATCAAACGTTGCGCGCAATTCTTCAAGTGGCGAGCGCTCACCATTTCGAAATGCCTCAACTAGCGAAACTGCGTCGCCGTGCCATGGTGTATCAGTCACGCATCAAAACTAGTCTGTGATGCGCCCTGAGTTATTAGAGTGAAGTGGTGGATAGTCGCAGTTTTCTTGGATTAAATCGTGTCGGCGAGACTTTAAGTTTCGAAATGCCAGTCGATCTTCGCATTTCAACGGGTGGCTCATTTCTTTTTGGCGGTGCAGGTCTCGGTGCTTGCATCAGTGCACTTGAAACAGTTTCGAAACGCAACTTAGTTTGGGCGACGGCGCAATATTTGTCTTTCGCTAAAACAAACGAACTCGTCAAGATTGATGTAACTCTCGTTGTCAATGGTCCGCAGATCACGCAAGGTCGCGCCGTCGCACGCGTTGGTGACCGCGAAATTCTTACTGTTAATGCCGCTTTTGGCGATCGCAATTTTGAAGCGTCTGGTCAGTTCACAAAAATGCCAGAGGTGCCTGCTCCTGAGAACGTTCCGCCGCGACAACATCTACATGATTCACCTGGCACAATTCATGATTCATTGCAACAACGCGTGGTCAAGGGTCGAGCAATGTCGCAACTAGATGGCTCGCTCAGCGACGGCAATGTTGTGATGTGGGCGCACATTCCCGCACTGATTGAAGATGTCGATGCAACTGCACTTGGCATTCTCGGCGACTTCGTGCCGATGGCGATCGGTCAAGCACTCGGTCTCGCCGCGGGTGGCAACAGCCTCGACAACACAATCCGCATTGTCAAGCTTGTACCGACAAAATGGGTATTACTAGACATATATATAGACGCCATAGAACGTGGATTCGGGCACGGCCGAGTCAATATGTTCGCGCAAGACGGCACACTCATGGCTACCGCCAGTCAAAGTTGCAAAGCGCGAAAGTGGAATACTAAGTAGATGCAACTACGACCCGGAATGACTGTGCCGTTGCCGGGGCACTTACACGAGCAACGCGACAACTACAAAAAACTTGCTGATCTTGGTTACACAGATATTTGGTCGGCAGAATCAGATGGAGCAGATGCATTCACGCCGCTTGCTATGGCGGCAGCATGGGAGCCGCGCTTGCGACTCGGCACCGCGATCGTTCCGGCTTACACGCGGTCTCCGGCATTGATGGCCCAAAGTGTTGCGACGATGGCAGATGCTGCGCCAGGAAGATTTGCGATCGGTATTGGTTCGTCAAGCAATGTCATTGTTGAGCGCTGGAATGCGATTCCGTTTGTTGAGCCGTATAAAAAAGTTCGTGACATTGTGCGATTTTTGCAAGATGCGTTGACTGGCGAAAAGATCACAAAGCAATACGACACATTTAATATTGACGGTTTTCGTCTCGGCATTCGTCCAGAAGAAAAACCTAAAATTTTAGTTGCGGCATTGCGTGAAGGCATGTTAAAACTTGCCGGTCGCGAAGCCGACGGGGCGATAATTAACTGGTTGTCGGCAGATGATGTTACAAAAGTTGTCGGCGTAGTTAATGATGCAGCAAAGAAATCGCAGAATCCAGGCGAGCGCGAAATTGTCGCGCGAATTTTTGTTTGCCCAAGTGAAAACGCAGAACTAGTTCGCGAGTCTGCAAAGCGATTGATTGCTGCCTATCTCACAGTGCCCGTATATGCCGAATTTCATCGTTGGCTTGGTCGCGCTGAAATGCTTCAGCCAATGTGGGATCTCTGGAAGGCTGGCGATCGCAAAGGTGCGGTTGCGGCAATACCAAACGAAGTTGTTGATCAATTATTCGTTCATGGCAGCGCAGCCAAATGTCGTGAAACAATTAAAAGATATTTTGACAACGGTGTCACGACTTCGTCGCTTGCAATTGTTGCGTTTGATCCAGAAGTTAAATTCTGGGATTGCGCCGAAGCACTTGCACCAACCGCGGGTTAATTTATGTCAGTAAGCGAAACCGATTCTGAGGTTTCCGCGCGTCTCGAACTTGAGCAAACACAGCGCAGCGAAGGCTGGAAACTTCTTCGCGGTTTACTGCGCGATCAACGCAGAAATCTTGTCATCGGTGGAATTATTGGCATTACCTGGGCGTCGTTCAAAGTCGCGATTCCGCAAGTCACAAAATTTGCAATCAACAATGGCATCGAAAAAGATGGACCACTTCTTGGCTGGGCTGTAACTATTGCGTGTTTGGGTGTCGTTACCGGCGTTCTTTCTGGGCTTCGTCGCTATGTGGCGTTTCGCGAAAGCCGTTGGGCTGAAACGCTTTTGCGTGAAAAGTTGTTCTCACATGTTCTCGGATTAAACATCGGCTACCACGACAAAGCGCAAACTGGGCAATTGATGAGTCGTGCGTCGAGTGATTTGATGCAGATTCAAGCGTTCATTGTGATGATTCCGATCACGCTGTCTAACGTCATTCAAATTTTTGCGGTCGCGACAATTTTATTTATCACCGACCCAGTCTTAGCAATCGTCGCGATGTTGCCATTGCCGTTCGTTAATATTTCGGCGCGCCGATTCAGCAATCGAATTCATCCGATTTCGGTTGCAGTTCAAGCCGAGCAAGCCCAACTCGCCAATGTCGTTGAAGAATCAGTTTCGGGTGTTCGGGTGGTTAAAGGTTTCGGTGCTGAACAAGTGCAATTCGAAAAACTTGAGAAAGAAGCCAACGATATATTCGGCGAAGCGATGAAAGCCGCGAAGATTCGCAGTAATTTTCTGCCAGCAATTGATGTGTTGCCAGCACTTGGCGCAGTCGGCGTGCTCGGGGTCGGTGGTCACCGAGTTCTTTCGGGACAACTCTCAATAGGCGATCTTGTTGCATTCAATGTTTATCTGACATTGTTGGTTTGGCCGTTGCGAAATATAGGCATGATCGTTGCACTTGGTCAACGTGCGGCGGCAGCACTGGTGCGAATTCAAGAAGTACTCTCAACGAGCTCAGAAATCACCGACCCGCAAGTTGCTAAGGCTTTGCCACGGGCAACTAATTCGCAGCTTGGCGCGATCAAGTTTGACCATGTGCAGTTTGGCTACGACCCAATGCAACCTGTTTTGACGAATTTCAATTTAGAGATTATGGCAGGTGAGTCGATCGCAATAGTTGGCGCAACTGCCTCGGGCAAATCAACAGTCGCAAGGCTGTTGTTGCGTTTTTATGACACAAATAATGGCCATATTTTTCTTGACGGTATCGATATTCGCAAACTCAAACTTCGCGATTTGCGGCAAGAAATTGGTGTCGTGTTTGAAGACACTGTGCTTTTCAACGACACAGTCACGAACAATATTTCTTTCGCCAAGCCCAATGCTGCTCAGGCCGATCTTGAGCGTGCTGCAAAACTCGCTGGCGCGCATGACTTTATTTTGCAATTACCAAACAAATACGAAACAATAATCGGCGAGCGGGGATTCTCACTCTCTGGTGGGCAGCGCCAACGCATTGCGATTGCCCGAGCGATTATTTCTGATCCGCGAGTTCTTGTGCTTGACGACGCAACCAGTGCGGTTGACCCGAGCAAAGAAGGTGAAATTCGCGATGCGATGCGCACCGTAATGTCTGGCCGCACCACAATAGTTATCGCCCACAGACCAGGCACGATCGCGCTTGCCGAACGAGTTGTTTTTATTGACGACTCAACAATTGCTGCAATCGGTAAACATGAAGAACTCGTTGCAAGTAATACTCGCTATCGAGAAGTACTTGCAAGTATGGAGCAATCAATGTCTCAACGTACTCCAGAGAGCACGAAATAATATGTGGCACGCCGGTGGAGTAAGCGACGAAGATCGTCTTAGTCGCGCGCAAGCCCGCACGATTATTGGTCGTGTGTTCAAAATGGCGGCGCCATTTAGAAAGACAATTTATTTATCTTTTGCCTGTGTGATGGTCACAACAGCGACAACACTGTCTGCACCGATAATCGTTCGCCACGGCATTGATGCAGGAATTAGAGCCAAAAATTCTGGCGAACTAAATAAATCAGTAGTTCTATATCTAATTGTTGTTTCACTCACATACACATTTGGTCGACTTTTGTTTGTGTTTGTAAACCGTACCGGAGAATCATTTCTGCGTCTGTTGCGCCTCGCCGTGTTTAGGCAAATGCAACGGCAGTCAATGGCTTTCTTTGATCGCAACAAAGCTGGTGTGCTTGTCGCTCGAATGACTGCTGATATCGAATCAATGTCAGAACTCGTGCAATTTGGTCTGTTGCAGTTTTTGTCAGCGGCACTGATGCTAATTTTTGCAATTGTTGTGTTGCTCTTGCTGAGTTGGCAATTGACAATTGTTGCGTTAATCGTGATGCCAATTTTAATTTTGGCTTCGATTAAGTTTCAGCGTGATTCGAATAGAGCGTATCTAGTCGTGCGCGAGCGTGTTGGCGCTAATCTTTCGGCACTGCAAGAAGGTATTACAACAGTGAGAGTTATCCAGGCTTACGCTCAAGAAGACGAGGCCATTCGTAAATTCAAGATTTCAAACCGCTCGCTTTTTGCAAGTCACGAAAAGAGTGTTCGTGTTTCAACATGGTATTTCGCATTAATCGAGTTCTCTGGTGTTTTGGCAAGCGGTTTAATGATTGGTATTGGTGGTTGGTTTGTTCACCGTGGCACAGTCACACTTGGCACAGTTGTTGCTTTCGTATTACTACTCTCAAGTCTGTTTGATCCTGTTCAGCAACTCTCACAGTTATACAACACGGTGCAATCAGCTGGCGCGGCTCTCAATAAACTTTTCTCAATTCTTGACTCAAAACCAGAAGTTGACGAACATCCGGCTGCAATTGAGTTGCCGAAGACCGGAGACCTCAAAGTCAGAAATATCTCATTTACGTATGCCGCTTCAGAGAAACCGGCACTTAATGATGTATCAATAACTGTTGGAGTCGGCGAAAAACTTGCGCTTGTTGGGCCAACTGGTGCAGGCAAATCAACGCTGGCGAAACTGATGGCACGACTTTATGATCCGGCTGAAGGCACGGTTGAATTTGGCGATGTCAATTTAAAGATGGCAACGATGAACTCTTTACGTAAACGAATCGTCGTCGTACCTCAAGAAGGTTTTCTGTTCAACGGAACCATTCGCGATAACTTGCGCATCGCCCGCGCTGACGCAACCGACACCGAAATTGAATCAGCGATTGCCGCAATTGGCGCAACCGAACACTTTGCACAATTCTCAGATGGCCTCGACACGCAAGTTCGTGAACGCGGCAGTCGATTGTCGGCAGGCGAGCGACAATTAGTTGCACTTGCTCGTGCCGCACTTGTTGATCCAGCAGTGCTGGTGCTAGACGAAGCAACTTCAAATCTTGACCCCGGCACAGAAGCCGAAGTTGAATACGCACTCGAGCGCTTGATGACTGGCCGCACTGTTATTGTCGTGGCTCACAGACTTTCGACAGTGCAGCGTGCCGATCACATAGCAGTCGTTGTCGATGCAAAAATCGCTGAGTATGGCAGTCACCACGAGTTGCTTGCACGCAACGGGCACTACGCAGAACTTGCCCGCGCCTGGGCGCAGTCTCATTCAATAACTAGCTAATTTTAATTTTTACTATTGCGTCAAGACCAACGCCGCTAGGCGGTGGCGCAAGTTCTAAATTCATATTGCTTGATAGTGCTAATTGCGCAGCAATCGCTAATCCGAGCCCACTGCCTTGCACTCCAGTTGCCGAATCGCGATGCGTCGACCCTCGCCAAAATCTATCGAATGCGCGTGCTCGCTGATCGGCAGTAAGTCCAGGCCCTTGATCGCGGATAGTGACTACGACTTGGTTTGACATCCGTTGTGCAATCACAATTATTTTCGCACTCGGCGGTGAGTGCTCAATCGCATTATCAATGTAATTGCTAACTATTTCGCGAAGTGCAAGTTCGTTGGTTAGACAATTTAGTTGATCTGTAGTTTCAACGACAAGCTCTATTTCATTTTCTGCAGCAAGAAAAGACCATTCGTCACATAGTTCATTTAGCACACTGTTCACATCAACATTTTCTAGTTCAAGAACAGCACCTTCTGTACGAGCAAGCCGCAAAAGTTGCTCAGTCAAATTCGTTAATCGGTCAGTTTCGTTAAGCGCCGCCTCAATATGTTCGTTCGCGATATTCGGTGAGCCTTCGACCGAATCTCCAGCCTGTTCTAAACGCAGACGCAATGCGGTAAGCGGGGTGCGCATTTGATGAGCAGCATCACCAGAAAAAGACCGTTGACGCTCGAGCATATTTTTGACTCGGATTGCCATGGCGTTAAATGACTTGGCTAATTCGCGAGTTTCAATTGGTCCATGTTCGTCAACTATCGCAGAAACATCACCATGCGCAAAACGATCGGTTGCACTTCTTAAATGCGTCAATGGTCGAGAGACGACCGATGAAAGCAAAAAAGCTGCGATAATCGCCATCGCTACAGCGACTGCCGCTGATACCAGAATTCCTCGAATTTGATTGTTGACCCGAGCATCAATTGTGCTTTTTGGATATGTAAGTCGGACTACACCGAGTACATTTTCACCGAAAACTATTGGAATCGCGACAAAAATTAGCTGCTCGCCAAGAGTATTTGAAAGTCGCTCGCCCGATCTGAACGATCCTGCCAGCGCAGCAGCGATTTCTGGTCGTGCTTTGTAATCTTCGCCCGCCATGTCAGTTGCAGAAGTGGAAGCTAATAAATATCCGTTTTCGTCAACAATAATCGCAGTCGAGTCACTAAATTCTGCAAATTCGTTCAACAGTTTCGTGGCAGTTATGGCGATAGCGCTGTCTTTTGTAAGCAAAATTTGAGATGCTTGCCCACTTAGAGAATATGCGTCGCGTTCAAGAGTAATGATGATTTGATCGCGCTCAATTCGAGACAAGTGCGATGCAAGCGGCACATCATGTGCGATCAGAACCAAAATTACGACTCCAACTACAACGAACAAGAACCTGAGTTTCATTTAGGTTCCTCAAATCGAAATCCAACAGAACGAATTGCAGTTATCCAGCCTGGGTTGCCAAGTTTTTTGCGGAGCGCGGCGATATGAGCGTCTAAAGTTTTCGTTGGACCATACCACTGCGTATCCCAAACTCTTTCAAGAATGTCATTACGACGATGTACGACACCAGGTGATGTTGCAAGAAATTCAAGTAAATCGAATTCTTTCGCAGTCAGAAAAATTTCTTCACCGTTGAGAGTTACTTTTCTATTCTGCGCGTCAATGTTCAGCTGACCCAAAATCAGATCGACCTGTGGTTTTGTCTCTTGTATTGTCAAACGTCGAGTTACGGCGCGAATTCGCGCAATTAATTCGCGCAGTCCAAACGGTTTAGCAACATAATCATCGGCACCTGATTCAAGACCAAAAACACGGTCAATTTCGTCAGCTCTTGCTGTAAGCATGATTATTGGCACTTGTGAAACGAGTCGTACTTGTCTGCACACTTCAAAACCATCAAAGTCAGGTAATCCGATATCCAACAGCATGATGTCGTACGCAGTTGCTTCGACTGCTTGCTTGCCAGTGGCGACGTGAGTCACAGACATTCCCGCCGCTGTGAGCCCGAGAATCAATGAAGTCGCGATTGGTTGATCATCTTCAACAATTAATACATGCACATCTACAGTGTTGTGGCTCAAGAGTGCAAATACGCATAACTTGAAGTGAGTTTCTGGTTTCATCACAAAATTGGATGAATCTTGGATAACTCATTACCTTTCGTTTAATAACGACCGATTAACTTGAAAGATATGAAACCAGCAATCGCCACTTCACTTTCTTTCGCAGGTGTACTTCTCGCAGGCGGACTCGCATTCTCAATAAACTCAAATGTCTTAGATAACAGCACTTCAGTGGCTCGTGCAACGCAGTCGATTGATTCAACTGTTATTAAAGATGTATCTGCAAAGTTGCCATCTTCGGCTCTCTCTAGCGCTAATCAAGAAACTTCATACGAAGTTGCAGGCGTTGGAATAGCAACAATAAGAATTTTGCCCACAGGCTTAAGTGTCGTAAAAGTTGTGCCGCAAAGTGGTTTCACCTACGAAGTTAGTCAAGTGAAGGCAAGCCGAGTCATGATTAATTTTAGTTCTCCGGGCGAATCAATGGCATTTAAGGCTCGACTTGTAAATGGCCAAATTGTCACAGCCGTCGACGTTACAACTCCACCTGTATTGAGCGTCCCGAATCGTCGCAACAACGATGGGGATAAAAATGATGTCAACGAAAAATCCGAAACGCACCACAGCGGCATCGAAAATGATGACGACTGATATGAGCACAATCTTTGGCCTTCCCGCACATCCACTTTTGGTTCACGTGCCTATCGTTTTGATTCCGCTTGCGGCGATTACTGCGATCATCTCAATCCACAAAAAGTATCGTCGAGAAATGTTGTTGATCACTGCAGTCATGGCGGTTATCGGCGCCACGTTTCTATTTCTTGCTGCAGGTGCTGGCGAATCGCTGCAGCACGACCTTCCAAGATCGCGATCAATTCACGAGCATGCTGAGTTAGGCGATAAATCACAAGGGCCAACGGCATTTTTTGCGATCACAGCAGTCGGCGCGGTTTTGGCACTCGAAGCATCACGTCGCAAGTTTGTTTATAAAGGCAAGTCGTTGCCAAAGTGGTCGGCAACTGCTTTACTCGCGCTAACAGTTGTTGGTGGAGTCGCCTCAACAGTTGCAGTATCTCAAGCAGGCCACTCAGGTGCCAAGAGCGTCTGGGAGTCACGCCTTGCCGAGAAGAAGCCTTAATAACTAGCATCGGTCTATGGCGGCTGATGATCTCGCCAAAGCACGCAGTGACTTTGCTGACCGTAATCCGCAAAGTCATAAATATTACAGTGAGGCGCGAAAATATTTACCCGGTGGCCATACTCGAACTGTTTTAACGCACGCGCCGTTTCCATTAGTTTTTGCTTCTGGCGATGGTTCGACTCTGACAGATCTTGACGGACACATATATATAGACATGCTCGGTGATTACACCGCCGGGCTACTCGGTCACAGTGAACATCGAGTAATTGATGCTGTGACTGCAGTTTTGAAAACCAATGCAAGTGTCGGTGGCATTCACCCTGCCGAATCTCGCTTAGCAAAACTGATGTGTGAGCGTTTCGCGCTTGATCGTGTGCGGTTCACAAACTCAGGCACAGAAGCAAATCTGATGGCGATCACCACGGCGATGCAAGCAACAGGTCGTAAGCGGATCATGGTTTTTCATGGTGGTTATCACGGCGGAATTTTTTATTTTGCCAGCGGTGCCGCCCCGTGGAACGCGCCTTATGAGTTTGTTGTTGCTCCATATAACAATGAAACTGAAACGATCAAACTAATTACCGAAAATGCCGAGTCGCTCGCAGCGGTAGTTATTGAGCCAATGCTCGGTTCTGGTGGTTGTGTGCCAACATCTGCAGAGTTTGCAAAAAGTGTTTTCAATGCAGCCAAAAAAGTTGGCGCTGTTGTGATCGCTGATGAGGTAATGACTTCGCGACACGGTGCTCATGGGATGTTTGATTTGCTTGGTGTCAAAGCTGACATCACAACTTTCGGCAAATATATTGGCGGGGGTTTCTCGTTCGGTGCATTTGGCGGTCGAGCAGACTTGTTAGATCAATTTGATACAAGCCCTGAAGCCAATCGTGATCGAACAATCTCGCACGCCGGCACATTCAATAACAACATTTCATCAATGTCCGCAGGTTGTGTTGTGCTGGGCGAAGTTTTCACAGCAGATGTCGCTGTAGATCACACCGCACGAGGCGACGATTTTCGTAAATCAGTTGCAGCCGTGTTATCAAAACATGACCTGCCACTTTCAGTGAGCGGATTTGGATCGATGATGTCTTTGCATGCACTCGCGCACGCACCAAAATCACCACTCGACGTAGCAATGCGAGATGACAAATTGCAAGAACTAGTTTTTTTCGGGTTACTCGAACGCGGTGTTTACACTGCCGCACGCGGAATGATGAATCTAAGTTTGCCCTTAACTGATGATCAACTCGCCAAAGTGCTTGACGCACTCGACGACACAGCCAAAACACTTGCTAGTAATTGAAATTAAATGTCGGCCAAGATGTGTTCGAGTTTGAGTTTTGGTTCGTCGACTTCTAGGCGTTGCAAGCGGTAGCGGTTTTCGAATAATGCGACAAGCGCACCATCACCGCGTTTCAAAATTCGAACGCCGCCAATCTGGCGCAAGCGATCGGCACTTGCTTCATCAGTGACTCGAATCGCTTGATATGACAGCGGGCTAATTTCGGCTGGCGAATTGAATTCGTGTTCTAATCGGTGAGACAGAACTTCAAATTGCAGCGCACCAACTGCAGCCAAAATCGGGTGAGAGTCACCAACATTCGGGTCTCGTAAAACTTGCACCACACCTTCTTCATCTAATTGCGCTAAACCACGGCGAAACTGTTTGACGCGTGAACTTTCAATCGGTCGTGCAGTTGCATAAACCTCGGGCGCGAATCGCGGCACCGCCGGGTATTCAACTCGTTCAGCAGAAAATAATGTGTCACCAATTTTCAAACCCGAGGCGTTTATCAATCCGATGATGTCACCCGGAAACGCATCTTGAATAATCGTTCGATCAGAGCCAAATGCAGAAGTTGCATATTTGGTGCTTAAAACTTTGTCCGTTCGAGAACAAGTCACATCCATTCCACGCTCAAATTTGCCGGTGCAAACTCGGGCAAATGCCAATAAGTCGCGATGGCGTGGGTTCATGTTCGCCTGAATCTTGAATACAAACGCCGAGAACTCTTTGTCAAGTGGTTGTGCTTCGCCGGCCAGATTTTCTCTTGCAACTGCAGGAGGCGCAAGATCAATAACTGCGTCAAGCAACATGCGCACGCCGAAATTTGTCAGCGCAGAGCCAACAAACACTGGTGTCGTTACGCCGGCCAAAAAACTCTCAACATCAACATTTGCGCCTATCGCATCAAGTAGTGAGCAACCTTCAAGTGCGGCGTTCCATGCAGAACCCTCTTCAATTGCTGCACGATCTGTCGGCACAATTTCTTCTGGCGCTTCTGAGCCACCTCGCGCGGTGCGTGTAAATCGGATGAATTCATTTGTGCGCCGATCAATTACTCCACGAAAATCACCAGGTATGCCGACTGGCCATGTAGCTGGCGTAGGGCGCAAACCGATTTGCTGCTCAACTTCATCCAATAGTTCAAGTGGGTCGCGACCAGGGCGATCATATTTATTGAAAAAAGTCAAAACAGGCAAATTGCGCGAACGGCAAACTTGAAAAAGTTTCAAAGTCTGCGCTTCGATTCCTTTGGCGATGTCGAGAACCATGATTACTGCATCGACTGCAGCCAAAACACGATATGTATCTTCAGAGAAGTCTTTGTGACCTGGCGTGTCGAGCAGATTGAACACATGATCGCGATACGGAAACTGCAACACGGTTGACGAAATTGAGATGCCGCGTTCGCGTTCAAGAGCCATCCAGTCAGATGTTGAAGCGCGACCACCCGCGCGCGCCTTTACTGCACCTGCTTCTTGCACTGCGCCGGCGTAGAGCAAAAACTTTTCAGTGAGGGTCGTTTTACCGGCGTCAGGGTGAGAAATGATCGCAAATGTGCGTCGGCGCGCAGCCTGAAACAGCACATCTTCA
The DNA here is from genome assembly GCA_026393655.1 of Actinomycetota bacterium. Lineage (GTDB taxonomy): Bacteria > Actinomycetota > Acidimicrobiia > Acidimicrobiales > Ilumatobacteraceae > BACL27. The sequence continues at coordinate 13,280 of JAPKZT010000033.1, forward strand.
TTCGTATCCATTGCTGAGCAGTTTACTTAGTTAAAGGTTCAGTAGTCGGAAGTAAACCGAAAGTAACAAAATCATTCGTGATGTCTGATGCTGTCTTAATCAATAAAGGAAGATATTTTTCGGTGAGCATCTTAAGAGAGGTCTCAGCGGCATTCACCGTCACGTTAATTGCAGCAATTGTTTTGCCGTGCATATTATGAACAGGCACTGCGACTGACCGAATCCCGTATGAAAGCTGCTCATCAGATAACGCCCATTTTTGTTTTCTAATTTTCGCTAACTTCGTATCAATTTGTTTGCGACTTGGAGTAATTCGGGGGATCACTCCAGAGTTGGATGGCAATTTCAGCACCCGGTCTAAGGTCGCCGAATTTAAATCAGCGAGCATGACCATGCCCATCGAAGTTGAGATTGCGGGAAATCTCGTTCCGATATGAACAGAGATTCCAATTATTTTTGCAACTGGAACTCGAGCCGTATAAACGATGTCGCTTCCGTCTAACTCCGACATTGAGCTCGATTCTCCAGTTTTTTGCACAAGTGCAACTAGATGGGGTTGAACCACATCCCACATACCTTGCGAAGAGACATAAGAAGTGCCGAGTTCAAGAGTCTTTGGTGTGAGCATGTAATTACTGCCGATAAGCCTCACATAGCCAAGTTTTTCAAGTGTTAACAGCAGCCGTCGGGCTGTTGGCCGTGCGAGGGATGTGATTGTGGCTACGTCACTCACCGTAAGCTGCATTTTTGCTGGCGTAAATGCTTTGATGACATCTATGCCCCTGGCTAGCGATTCAACGAAATCAGTGCTTTGAGGCAACTTAATTCGTTTTGATTTAGCTTGCACGAAATCAAATCTACTTGCTGGTTTGAGTTTTTCGCCTCCTGTACGCATTGTGGTAAGTTGTCCATTAATAAGAGCTCGGTAAAGTCATTATCAATCAACTCGAATGGAGATAGAGAATGTCACCAGCAACTGCGATTCAGCGTCACCATCACTTAACTTTGTGCACCGGTACTGCACAAGAAGATTACGATTTTCACACAAAAATTTTGGGCCTTAAGAGTGTCAAGAAGACTGCTCTTTACGACGGCGTTGTTCCGATTTACCATTTGTATTACGGCAATGATCTTGGTGAAGAGAGCACACTGATCACATGTTTCCCGATGCGTCAGTCAGGACGAGTCGGGCGAAAAGGCACGGGTCAAATAAGTGCGATCAGTCTTTCTGTGCCACAGTCAAGTCTCGGATTTTGGAGCAAGCGCTTAACTGACCATGGTGTAGCAAATAAAGAAGATCAACGCTTTGGCGAGAAGTTGGTTAAATTTCAAAACCCAGGTGGTATTGACTACGAACTTGTCGGTATCGCAGATGACGATCGCAAGCCTTACACCGGTGGTGGTGTGCCGAGCGAGTACGGGATTCGTGGCACACATGGCATCACTGTTTCAGTAGCAAGTTTCGAAACTTCACTTGAATTTATGGAACTCGCATGGAATGGCAAGCAAACTGCAAAAGATGGAAACTCAGTTCGATTCGAAGTCGGAAGTGGCGGAACCGGAACCGTCGTTGATTTTCATCGCGACCCAAGCCTGGGACAAGGTACCTGGACATTCGGCGAAGGCACAGTTCACCATTGACTCGCGCGCCATGGGTGATGCTTAAACCATCAAAGGCGTTTCCGACTTCTCACGAGCAAATGTGGAACTCAGCTCTTGGATGGCGAATGATTAATTCAAATATGCCAGAAGCGTGGACTGTTGCGCTTGGTGAAGGCGCCGAATTACTTGCGGATAAATACTCAATCACGCGAGACGAACAAGATCAATTCGCCGCGACGTCTCATGCAAAAGCTACTGCTGCTTGGGATTCAGGCTTTTTCGCAAATGAAGTCGTTGCATATCCAAACGTCGAACTTGCGCGCGATGAATGCATTCGTGCTGACAGCACAGTAGAAAAGCTTTCGAGCTTAAAGCCAGTATTTCGTAAAGGTGGCACTGTTACCGCCGGTAATTCTTCGCCAATGAATGACGGCTCTGCTGCAACACTGCTGATGTCGAGTGCGGCATTAGATCGAACCGAGGCGAAACCGCTTGCTCGAATAGTTTCAAGGGCAACCGCCGGAGTTGAACCGCAACTTTATGGAGTTGGCCCAGTCGAGGCTGCGCGAAAAGCACTTGCACTTGCAGGTCTTACTTGGGATGACATCGACAGTGTTGAACTTAACGAAGCCTTTGCGGCACAAAGTTTGGCGTGTTTACGCGCATGGCCTGAACTTGATAAAAATAAAGTCAACCCTCAAGGTGGCGCGATAGCGATCGGTCATCCACTTGGTTGCTCAGGTGTTCGTATTCTTTCAACGCTTGTTCATAATTTACAACGCACAGGTGGTCGCTACGGATTAGCCGCCATGTGCATTGGCGTTGGTCAAGGAATCGCAATTGTTATTGAGAATAGTTCATCAAAGTAGTTCATTTAAATATTGGAGGTTTAGATTTATGTCAAGTCGAATTACGCCCACAGAACATTTAGAAGAAGTACAGAATTCTTTTGATGATTCAATGAATCCGCGGTTGGTCGAAGTTTTGCGAGCAGCAGTTAAACATTTACATGCCTTTACTGCTGAAGTTGGGCTGACGCATAAAGAATGGTTTGCCGGAATAGATTTTTTGACGCAAACAGGAAAGATGTGCGATGAGGTACGTCAGGAATTTATTTTGCTTTCAGACACCCTTGGAGTGTCAATGTTGCTCGAGATGATCAACTATGCCGCTTCAGATGGGGCCACAGAGCCAACGGTGTTTGGCCCGTTTCATGTTGATGGGTCTCCAAATAGAAAAGATGGAGAATCAATAATTGACCACATATTTCCTACTGACAGCCCGCTGGTTTTTACCGGAACCGTTAATGATCTAAGCGGCAAACCAATTGCAGGCGCATCATTAGATGTCTGGCAAGTCCAATCAAACGGACTTTATGATGTGCAGCAAGGTGCCAGTCAGCGCAATCTTCGTGGAGTTTTCAAAACTAATGCCGATGGAAGTTTCACTATCAATACTGTGCGACCAATTGATTACACAATCCCCGATGATGGTCCTGTTGGCAAAATGCTGAGAGCCTCCGGTCGACATCAATGGCGACCAGCACATATCCATATGGTTGTTTCTGCTGTTGGGTTCATCCCCGTGATAACTCATTTGTTTGATCAAGCATCCAAATATCTAGACAGCGACGCCGTGTTTGGCGTGAGAGATTCACTCATTGTCGATATGTCAAATGGTCACTGCAACTATGACTTCGTTCTAGACTCAACTCGTGAGTGAAGTGCACCCGCTTGACTGCAAAGCGTGTGCGGCAATTGATGCGTTTGACGGCAAAATTGACGGCAAAGTTTTCAATCTTGACCACTGGAATATCTCACACGAAAGAAAGCACTTCGCTTCTTTAAGAAAAAAGGAAGATGTCGTTGCAGATCGAATTACCAAGTTTGCCGGCTCATTGAATTTTATTTATATTCACGCCGCCTGGTTCGGCGTCTGGGTCGCTGCCAATGTTGGAGTGTTCGGTGCTGCAATCAAGTTCGATGAGTTTCCATTTGGATTATTAACAATGCTCGTCAGTCTTGAAGCTATTTTTTTGGCAACTTTTGTAATGGTCAGTCAAAATCGTCAGTCAGCAAGAGCAGATTTGCGGGCGCAAGTTGACTTTGAAGCAAACCTGCAGTCTCTTATCTGGACAGTTCATGTTGGGTACGCCTTAAATATTGATATTGAACATGTCGGCGAACTGTGCCGACAAGCCATCGAAGAATCCCGAAAAACGAAGGAGAATTAAAATAATGCGATTTGACGAGCAGTTAGAAAGTTTCAAACAAGACGGCACGTTGTCGTCCGAGCAGGCCGAGTCGTTGCGCAACGCGACACGATTTCCGATCAACTCAACTGAAGTCGTTTCAATCCTCGGTGGATTTTTTGTAATCCTTGGCGCCTTTTGGTTCTTATCGCCGCTATTGAGCAATATCAGCCAACTTTTGTTAGCCATCACTTTGTACTTAATTAGTGGACTGTTGACCTTGGCGACTCGGTCGCTTATTCGGAAAGTTCAATTTAAGAACGCGGCAGAAGTAGTTGAAGTATTGGCGGTCACAAGTTTTGCAATCGCTACAGGCGTCGTTATGTCGCAAACTTCTGCAACTTCAGAATTATCAACGTTTGTTGCATCAATTTCTGCACTGGTGTACGGGTTTCTTATATCTAGAAAACGTAAATTTTCAGGCTCATTTCTGTTATCGGCAAGTGCGATGATCATGACGATCTCGGGGCTTGCTGTTCTCGATGCAGTCGGAAACCTCGCGGGTTTTTGTTTGGTAGCAGTTGGTGCAGGTTTGCTTTGGTTCGCGCGAAAAACAAATGTCAGTGGCAAATTTACTTTGAGATTTTTTGCAACTTGCATCGTGGTTGTCGGTTTGATCTTCCCTCTACCTGATTTTGGATTGGACATTATTGGGGCCATAATTTCGATGCTTTTTGCAGTCGCGCTTTTTATTTATGGCATCAAAACACTATTCACCGAAGTCGTGGTTATTTCTGGAGTCGGATTAGTAGTGGCTCAAATTAAATTAGTTACCACAATTACAGATAATTCAGGTGTGCAAGGTTTGGCTACTTTGCTAACTGGTGGGGTAATTGTCTTGTTTTCGCTTCGAAAACTGCGCGCCGATCGTAACAAAACGCTCAGCTAATAATTTATTCAGCCTCGGCGGCGAGTGCTAGCCAGGTTTCTTCGGCTGAATTAACTTTGGCTTGCGCCTTGGCCAAATCTTCGCTAATTTTTGCTAACTTCACGTGGTCATTGCCTGCAGACCTCATTTGCATGGTGACTTTTTCGAGTTCTGCTGTGGCTTTGGTGAGTGCCGTTTCTGCTTGAGTAACTAATCGGCGAAGTGTGCTCGGACTCTTTGATGATTTCGTCGATTTTGGTTTTTGTGAAAGTTCGGCTGCAGCAACGGTTGGCGTGCTGATCAATTTGCCGCGCTGTGCCCCAGTCATTTGCTCGGTTGGCGCCGAATTTCGTTGCTTCAACCAACCAGCCACGCCTCCGCGCACAACTGCCGCACCACCGACACCATCAAGCGCCAAAACGTCAATCACAGTTCGATCCAAAAATATTCGGTCGTGGCTAACGACAACAACAATGCCAGGCCACTCATCTAAATAATCTTCAAGCGCGCGCAACGTGTCGAGATCTAAATCGTTTGTCGGTTCGTCAAGCAATAAAACATTTGGTTGCTCAATCAATGTCAGCAATAGTTGCAAGCGTCTACGCTCGCCACCCGACAAAGTTGAAATCGGCGCATATTGAGTGTCGCCGTCAAACCAAAACTGTCGCATCAACTGATTGTCTTCGATTGATGGCTGACCTTTGTCGCCGGCGACGGCCTCGCGCACGCGCTGGTTGACATTTAGTTCGCGCCCGAGTTGGTCGTAGTAGCCAATCTTTACGGTGCTACCAATATCGATATGCCCGTGTGTTGGTTTGAGCCGACCTGAAATTAAATCAAGCAACGTGCTTTTGCCTGCGCCGTTTGGTCCGACGATTCCGAGGCGGTCACCGGGTTCAAGTTCATGGTCAAACGGATTCAAAACCAATGCGCTTGCATCTGCACCTGAATCGGTTTTCGCTACAGTGCCAGGTTTTGCGCCCGGCCACGAGAAGCCAACGCCGTGTAGTTCTACTCCTTTTGAGCCGAGTCGTTGGTTGCCAAGAGATAAACCAATTTCGCCCGCTCGTGCAGCAGCCTCCGGTCGGCGATTAACGAGTTCTGTTGCTGCAGCAATTCGCGCTTTTGGTTTTGTAGTTCGTGCAGGTGCACCGCGACGCAACCACGCGAGTTCGGTGCGGGCCAAGTTTTTTCGTTTCTGTTCGGCAGTCGCCGCTTGTTCTTCGCGTTCAATTCGTGCCGAAAGATATGCGGCGTATCCCGAGCCAGCGTTGCGATTCGCAGGCATATGCAAATAAGCATGACCGCGATCAATTTCAAGAACTTTTGTCGTAACACGATCAAGCACGTGACGATCGTGCGTTACCAAAATTAATCCACCGCGGTAATTTGCCAACCACTCTTCAAGATAGGCAATGGCGTCAAGATCTAAATGGTTAGTTGGCTCGTCGAGAATTAATGCATCCCACTCGCTCACAAGTAGCGCCGCGAGAGCAACTCGTTTTTGTTGTCCACCAGAAAGTTCATTTGTTTGTGCGTCGATTAAGCCAGTCATGCCGAGTCGGTCGAGCATTGCCTCGCCACGCCAATCTTCACCCACCGCATTGCGCACAGTGCCCTTTGGTAAAACTGGTTGCTGGGCGAGAATGCCAATTCGTGCACCGCGACCATAACGCACGACGCCCGAGTCAGGCGAGTAGTCGCCACTCAAGATGCGCAACAGTGTGCTTTTGCCGCAGCCGTTTAATCCGACTACACCGATTCGATCACCATCGCTGAGGGTCAAAGAAATATCGTCAAATAACGGTCGGTTCGGACGAGAGGCTTTTAGCCCTTGGGCGTCAATCAAAATCACAGCCTTTTAGGCTACGAGTAGAGCCTTGACTATGGTTGATATCTATGCCTGACTTTCTAACAAACTATGCACAAACTCAGCCCAACAAGTTGGCTGTGATTGATGACCGACCAAATGGCAAAACTCGCACACTGAATTGGCAGCAACTTAATGAAGAAGCGAATCGTCTTGTCAACGTTTTAACTGACATTGGTGTCACTGAGCCTGGTGAAAAAGTTGTGTGGTGCGGTCAAAACTCTGTTGGTGTCGTCGTAATGACAAATGCTGCGCGAAAACTTGGCATTACTTCAGTGCCACTCAACTACCGATTGAGTGATGACGAGTCGGCATATGTCACAGATCACTGTGATGCCACAGTTGTCTATGTAGACGCCGAAAACGCGGCAACTTTTGAGCGAATCCGTGATCGAATTCCGAAAGTTAAAAAAATTCTCGTTTACGATGGCGACGCGCCAGAGTCAATGCTTTCGTGTGATGAACTAATGGCGGCAGCGTCGCCGCTTGAACCAGCCGTAATCGCAAGCCGTGAACCAGGTGCAACAATGATTTACACATCGGGCACAACGGGCAAACCAAAAGGTGCGTTGCGCACTTCGCGCACGAGCCCAGAGCAAGGTTTGGCGCTTGCTCAGTTGCTCGGGAATTCACCAAACGATATTTATTTGACAACCGGCCCGCTTTATCACAGTGGCCCCGGCGGTTTTATGGTCACGGCATTGGCTTATGGTCAGACGATTATTACGCAGCGTAAATTTGATCCGCAAGATTGGTTACGACTAGTTGATAAATACAAAGCGTCAACGACATTCAGTGCGCCGACACCGATTCGAATGATCTGCAATCTGCCTCCTGAGATCAAGAAAAATTACAATGTCTCATCAATGCGATGCATGGTCGCCAATGCTGCACCGTGGAGCATGACGCTCAAGAAAATGTATTTAGATTATTTTCCTGCGATTTCGCTCTACGAGATTTACGGATCAACTGAACTTGGCGTGAATTGTGTGTTGCTGCCAGAAGATCAGTTGCGAAAGCCTGGCTCATGCGGCAAACCATCGCCATTAGTTGAGATTAAATTATTCGACGATGACAGCAATGAAGTGACTGGTTTCGGCCCGCAACAAACGGGTGAGTTATACGTCAAGAGCCCGTCAGTATTTGCGGATTACTACAAACAGCACGACAAATATGTTGCCGACCAAAAACATGGGTATCAAACCGTCGGCGATATCGCATATCGCGACGAAGACGGATACCTATATATATGGGATCGCAAGAAAGACATGATCATTTCTGCGGGGATGAATATCTACCCGGCCGAGATTGAAGGCGTGCTCGAGAATCATCAAGAGATATACGAAGCCGCTGTTTTTGGTATTCCGAGTGAAGAGTGGGGCGAAAGTGTGCACGCAGTGATTGTTCGTCGCCCGGGTTCAACTCTTACCGAGGCCGATGTTGATGTTTATGCTCGCGTGCATTTAGCGAGTTACAAGGTTCCGCGCTCAGTCACGTGGAGCGACGAACTACCAAAGACCGGCTCGGGAAAAATCTTGAAGCGGGACCTTCGTGCCCCATACTGGGCTGGGCGAGCATCGCAGGTTTAAGAAGTTTGTCAAGTTGGCACAAGTATGTGGTGCGTTACAATTAACAAATGAAATTTGATAAACGTGTTGCCTATCTCGTCGCGCTGTGCCTGTTTGTAGCGACTTCTGTCGGTGCAGCCGATGCTGCTCAAGTTGTTAGCGCAGATTCAACCGATTACGGTAAGCCAACGACTGGTGTTTTACGCGCTCTGATTGTCAATATCGGCACACCAAGTTTGCCAGCGCGACCTAGAAACGAATTCACTTCATCGGTTGCGACGGCTGCGCAGCAGATAAATCAACTTTTTGCTTAATGACGTCGCAAACCTTTGTGATGCAGAATTTGACTCATGGCAGGCAGCAGTGTCAAAACAAGTTGATATTTCGCCGTATCGATTTGTCACATTAATTATTCCTCTCCCTGGCGACGAAGAAGATCAATGTGAATGGGACGGCATTTCTGATATGCCAGGAAAATTCTCATATGACTTCTCGCCACCCTCAGATCAAGATTCAAATTTTCCAAATATGACGGTTGCACATGAGTGGGGCCACGGCATGACGCTTGAGCATATGAGTCAAATCATTTGCAAAAAAAATGGAACGGCTGTGTCGTTTGTTAGTCGTGCTGAACGAGATAAAAGTTGTCAGAAAATTGACTACTCAACTTTTTCGTTTATGGGATCTGAATCTGAATTAAGAATTATGGCAGGTGAGCGAAGTCAACTTGGTTGGTTGCGTGCGGGCGAAGAGCAAGAAGTAACCGAAGGAACATTTACTTTGGGTGCTGATGGTCCGCTTTCTTTATTGTGGCTCAAAAACTCTGAAGGTGACCGCTTTCAAATTGAATTCGTTAAGGCTCTAAACCCAAACTACCCAAAGCAATTCTTTGACATCGTTTCAGATGACTTTGTCAAAGTCACAAATGGTTGGACGAATGATGGTGTGATCATTAAGTTCATGGCAGATTATGAGAAAGACGCTGCTTATCCGAACGGCTACATGGCACACCCTCACATAATTGACACCTCTCCAGAGACTGCCATAGTCACCGATTCTGCGCTCAAGGCGGGTAAGTTGTTTGTTGACCCAACAGGAACTTTTCAAATTGATGTTTTAGAAGTCACCGGCGCGAGTGCAACAGTAAGAATTGGTAAGCCAACTGGTGCTGTAGTGGCAACAAAAATTACTATTACGTGTGTTAAAGGCAAAAAGACACGAAATGTAACTGGTCTGAATCCGCAGTGTCCAAAAGGTTTTGTAAAAATTTGATTTAATCAGCGCAAGCCATTTGTGAAGTAATCTTGTGGCGTGCCGAACGTTCTTGAAATACCAAAAGCGTTTACGCCGACAGGTGGTTATGGCAGCGAAATGCCTGCACCAGTGTTGGCAGATTGCACCGACGCACTTGCGAATAATATTCCTGATTTTCGCGGATTATGGCGGGCGATTGACGTTCGAGTTAACGGCGAAGTTGCACCTGCAACACTAAAAGTTTGGCAACATTTAGAGCGCATTGAGCAGGCCGGCAATCGTGTCGTTATCACTGCAGGTGGTGTGTTGCATGACATGTACGCCGATGGAACTTTTGAAAACGGAGTCAATGATGTGATGGCCGCAGACTTTGTTACTCCGATTTCTATTGCTGCAATTTTTGAAAATGATGTTCTCGTTTTGCGTCCGCGCGGCTTAGAAGGCATAGAGGTAAAACGCTGGCTTGACGGTGCGCATCTGATCTGGGAGTACAGCACGTTTTTTACTGTTCGCCTCGAGCGTCTTACTTAGCCCAATTTCGAAAATGGTCAGCTGTTATTTGAGGGTTGCGAATAGCGCGGGGAAAACTTTAGAAACTTTTGAAGTTAAGTAATCTCCGTAAGTCCCTGTCCACGCTTGAACACTCGTGCCATCCCAGCGACGCGAGACATCATCAGCAGGTGGCGTGCCGTCGAGTGGCAGCGGCTCAACCGATGCATCCCACGATGGATCAATAAAAAACGGATACGACATACGCTCGCGTCCGCTCGAATTCTTAACTCGGTGCGCCGTCGAACGATATCGGCCAAGAGTTAGGCGATCAAGCATGTCACCAATATTTACAACAAATACTTCTGGTTCTGCTGGCACGTCAAGCCAAGTATCGTCGTCACTCGAACTTCTCGAACCTTCGCTCTTTGCAGTGCCGGGCATGCGCACTTGTAAACCGCCGCAATCATCCTGCGCAAGAATTGTCAGCAATCCGTAATCTGTGTGCTCAGCCACGCCCCATTCGCTAATGCCATCTTGTGGCAAACGCAAAATATCAATCGGCGGATAGTGAAAGATTCGAAACAAGCAAGTTGGCTCACGTGCAATAGTTCTCGCAAACCAGTCGGCTGGCATCTGCAAACCCAAAGCAACGCCGCGCATCAAAGCAGCGCCAAGATGATGCATCGCTGCAAACCATTCGTCGGCGCACGCGCCCAATTCGGCCGGCACTTGCGGATACAAATTTGCACCATGTAATGGCGTTCTCGCAATTACGCGCGGGTCATTTGCCGGCAATTGTTGACCTATATATAAGCCCTCTTTGCGGTCGGGCACACCAGAAGTCAGTTCATCCCCTACGCCAAACCAGCCACGCCAAGCCGAACCTGCAAGTGGCATTGCGCATTTTGATTTTTCTGCGTTGTTGAGGGCGAAAAATTCACGGGATAATTTGTCAAGGCGTTGGCGAAGATCCGCAGAAACACCGTGGTTGGTGATCCGAAAGAATCCACTGTCGCGACATGCAGAATCAATTTCGTTGGCACAAGAACTTACGCTCAAGCTACTTGGCGAGCCTGACAATAGTGGCCCGACATCGATAAGCGGCAAAGTCAGTTTTTGTGGCGAACCCATTATTTAAAGTTAGTTGGTCCAGTGCAGAAGTAAAACAGGCGACTTGTTAATCTATGAATGTGAAAGTTTTGCTTGATTACGATTCGTGCCACGGGCATCAGATGTGTGCGATTGCCGCCCCAGAGGTTTTTGGTAGCGACGAAATCGGTAACGCCAAAGTCTTAATCACTGGTGAAATTCCGGTTGAACTTCACACAAAAGTACGAAGAGCAGAGTCAAATTGTCCTGAACGTGCAATAACAATCATCGAATAGCAAGAGATCACGAAAGAGAACGAGAAATATGACCGACACTCAAAAACCAGTCACTGACATCACGACCGATTACGACATTTTCGCTCCTGATTTCATCAAGAATCCATATCCGGGATATACCGAGATTCGCGAATCGCAATGTCCGATTGCGCACACTGAAAGATATGAAGGCTCATGGTTGCCAACGCGATATGACGACGTTGTTGCGATCGCCCAAGAATACGAAACATTTACTTCGCGCCAAATTTTGGTGATGCCACCAGCCAACGGTCGTAGCGAAGGCCCATATGCGGCAGTCGGCGCGCCCCCGATCACAAGTGATCCACCAGATCACCATTGGCATCGCCGATTGATCTTGCCAGTGTTCGCGCCGCAAGCAGTTGCAAAATACGAACCAGGTACGCGCGATTTATGCAATGCATTAATTGATGAGTTCATCGACAAGGGTGTTGCTGATGCAGCCAGCGATTACGCGCAACATATTCCGGTGCGAGTGATTTCAAAAATGCTCGGCGTGCCACTGACGATGGAAGACGAATTCACAGATTGGGTGCGCGGTGCGTTAGAAAATATTACGGATTCAGAACGTCGCATGAAGAGTTTCCGCAGCATCGTTGAGTATTTCATCGGCGAAGTTCAATCTCGTGCGGCGAATCCACGTGAAGATGATTTCATCACTGAATTAATGAACACTGAAGTCGAAGGCAAAAAAGTGCCGATCGAATATGTGCTCGGTGTTTGCAACTTAATGTTGGTTGCGGGCATTGATACAACTTGGTCTGCGATTGGCTCGTGCATGTGGCACATGGCCCAACATCCTGAGCATCGCAAACAATTGCGTGAGAATCCAGATTTGTGGCCGACGGCGGTTGAAGAGTTGT
>JAPKZT010000006.1:0-2096 GCA_026393655.1 Actinomycetota bacterium
CGAATTATCAAAGAGAATCTCGCAGCGCACTAAGCACCAAGTTCAAACTGGTCCCCTTGTTTTCTGAACGAGGGGACCAATTAGTGTTGCGTGGCGCTTACAGAAATTATCGGTCTGTTTTGACGGGTTTCATTACTTGTTCGATGAACCGCAACACTGGCTCGGTTGATTTTGGGTGACCGAAATCTAAAACGAAATGAGACACGTCGAGTTCAATAAGGTGTCGTAAATCATCAGCGAATTGCGCCGACTCAGAATCAGTTGTTGGAAGCGGGCGTTCAATTGTCAAAGAGATTTCAATTGATTTCGGGTCGCGACCGGCTTGTTGTGCGCTAGCCCGCACGATGTCTCGTTTTTTTATCCATTGATCTTCGTTTCCGCGAAGTGACGAGTTCCAAACATCGGCGAGGCGACCGACCATTGGTAGACCGATATGTTCGCCGTATGCGCCAATGCATATTGGCGGCATTACCGAAGGCTTCGGCGGGGCAGCAGCACCGCTAATGCTGTAGTGCTTGCCTTCATAAACGGGATTATCACTTGTCCACATTGCGCGACAGATGTGAATCAAATCTTCAAGTTGGGCGAATCGCACAGCGGGTCGCGGAAACTCGTATCCGTATGACAGGTATTCGTCTTCGCGCCAACCAGCACCGATGCCGAGCATGAATCGATTTCCTGAGAGCACTTGCAGAGTTGCGGCCATCTTTGCGGTGAGCGCCGGGTTTCTGTAACCCTGGCCAAGCACGTGATGACACAACATCACATCAGGAAACTTTGCCGCGAGCCAAGTGAGTGTTGTCCACGCCTCCATAAACGGGTCGGTCGGCGAGTCGAAGCCGTAGAAATGATCGGCGATCCAGAGCGAATCGAAATGTTTTAAAGCAGTCGGCAGGATGTTCTTCTCTTGGTATATCACTATCGGTTCAAAGTCGCTCCACTTGTTGCCGATAACAGGCGAGAGCCATCCGAATTTTGCTTTTACACTTTGGGGCATTCAGAGATGCTAACCCAAGACCTAGTTCGCAATACCTAAGACTGCTGTTTCGCTTGGCATCCGTTAACTAGAGGTCTAATTGGCACTAAATTGTTCTGAATGCGTGGGCCTATCTTTTTGCGTCGGCCCAGTCGTGGTCATAGCCGTCGGTTTCGTCGAGATATTGGTTTTACGTTGACTGAGTTGGTTATTGCGATGTTGGTGTTGGGCGTGCTGGCGAGTGTTGCGATACCGAGTTTTTTGGGTTCGCGTAATAATGCTTATGACAAAGAAGCACAGGCATCAATCGAAGTTGTGTTGCGTGCGGCGAAGTTTCATTATCAAAGTCAAGGTGATTTTTCTAATGGGTCGTCGGCGCAGTGTGGTGATTCTGCGCTGTTGGCAGCCGATCTACAAAAACTTGAACCAAATGTTGATGTTGTTGCGAGTTCTGTTTCTTCGACTAGTTCGCGAGTGGTCAGTGTTCAGGCTGTTCAAACATGGAACTCGAATGCTGAACTTTTAGGTTGCCAAGGTTTTTATGCTGTTGCGTTGTCGTCTAGTGGTAGTTGTTGGGCTGCTCGACTTATAGTTGAAGGCAAATTTTTAGCTGCTCGCAGTTTGTCACCGGTTGCTGTTAACGCGCAGACAAATACCTCTAACAAAGCAATTACGACCTGGACTGCTTTGGCTGTTAATGGTCATGCGTTTGGTGTGTTGAAACCGCAAACCAGTGCTGCTGATGGCGATAACACAAACGGTCTTACTGCGATAAAAACTGCGTGTAAGGCTAAAACACAATCAACAGGTTCGCCAACAGTTAATGCTTTGTATATTGCGCCGTCACAGTTTTATGCAACATGGCGTGACGTCGGGCAGGGAGGAACCGCAAGCAATGCGGTGGCTCCAATTTGTGCAACAGGTGGAACGTGCATAGTTGGTGACACTGGCCCTGGTGGCGGAGTTGTGTTTTATGTTTCTGCTGCAAACTTCACATCAACAGGTTCAGATTGCGATACAGCGTGCAAATATTTAGAGGCTGCACCTGTTGATCTAGGAGCCGATTCCACCCCGTGGGTGCCGGGCGTTTTGGGTGTGGGTGTTGCGAAATGTTATGCGA
>JAPKZT010000006.1:2131-2830 GCA_026393655.1 Actinomycetota bacterium
ATCTACCCGGACTCCGACGATCAATCTGGATCGCGCACTGCATCAACAGCAATTGGTATGGGTATGACGAATACGAATAAAATTTATGATCGCCTGACTACGGCTGGTTCTGTCGCGACGAGCACATACGCGGCTGGTCTTGCATGGGCATACAGCAACAACGGCAAAACAGACTGGTATTTGCCATCAAAAGACGAAATGACCCAAGTTTGTAAATGGGCATATGGGCAAAACACATCGGCTGCCAATCAAGCAGTTGCATGCAACCCAAGCAATACTGATTCTCTAAGCACCAGTTTAGGTGTGAGTGGTTTCTATCAGGGGGCTGGCTATTGGAGTTCTTCTGAGAGTGCAGCTGATAAGGCTTGGTACATGTGGTTGGTACAGGGTACGTTCTTTGCCCCTGGCACCAGTAAAGCAAGTGATATTTATCGATTGCGTCCGATTAGGGCCGTTGGGTGAAAATTATTTTAGTTTTCTGGTTTGATAGAAATTTAGCGAGCTCATCCAAGTCTGCGGTTTCGTTTGGCATTCATTAATTTGGGGTCTAATTCGTACTAAATTAGGGACGATGCGCATACTTATCTGGTGGCGTCGGTTTGGTCGAGATATTGGTTTTACTTTGACTGAGTTGGCTATTGCGATGTTGGTGTTGGGCGTGCTGGCGAGTGTTGCGATACCGAGTTTTTTGGGTTCGCG
>JAPKZT010000146.1 GCA_026393655.1 Actinomycetota bacterium
ACAACGATTTTTTCTGGGTCAACAATTGTCATGAATGCACACCAGCCGTCGCAACCGCCTTGACTGACGAAACCGATGTCACCGGAATCGTCACACGCTTCGTGACACGTGATTCAAATTCGCTTCTAAACAATGTCAGCGCGGAGTGCACTGGGGCAAAAGCCGATGGGCCGACAAAGCAAATCGTCGTCATTTTGTATGGGAAAGGCACAGCAGCTAAACCAAGTTTTTCATTTGCTGCATGCGGAAAGTCTCCAGGACAAATCATTGCACCGACTTCAAGGAGCTGATGCAAATCAGCATCAGTGCCGTCGCCGTCAACAATGCGACGCATAATTCTTTCAAGCCATGTTCCGCCTTCACGACATGGTGTGCACTTTCCGCAAGATTCATGCGCGTAAAAATGAGTGAGTGTCAGCGCGGCGGCAGGTATATCCGTTGTCTCATCCATCACGATTACGGCGCCAGAACCAAGCATTGACCCGGCTGGCCCAACTTGACTTGCCTCGAACGGTAAATCTAATTGGTCTGCAGTAAACCACGGCGCAGAACCTCCACCTGGGACAAACGCTTTGAGTTTGTTGTCATTCTTGATTCCACCACAAAATTCTTCACCGAAAATTAAATCTCGAAAAGTTGTCGTGCCGTTGATAATTTCAAAAACCCCTGGTCGCTTAACGTGCCCAGAAACTGCAACCATTCGTGTTCCTGGTGATGTCTTCGTGCCAATCGCTGTGTATGCAGCAACACCATTGCACAACAACCACGGCAAATTTGCCAGAGTTTCAACATTATTTACAATCGTCGGTTGACCGTAGAGTCCGTTAACCGCAGGAAAGAACGGAGGCTTCAAACGAGGCATGCCACGGTTTCCTTCGAGACTTTCGATCAGTGCGGTTTCTTCTCCGACGACATATGCACCTGCACCCCAATGCAAAACAATATCTACAGAAAATTTCGAACCGAGAATATTTTTGCCTACATATCCGGCGGCGTATGCCTCGTTCAACGCAGTCGCCACGCGCTCTTGGGCGAGTGCCATTTCGCCTCTTATATATAGGAAGCATTGTGACAACCCCGCGGCGTAACACGCAATCAAACAACCTTCAATAAGTTGATGCGGATCGCGCTCCATTAGCAATCTGTCTTTATAAGTTCCTGGTTCGCTCTCATCACCATTGACAACTAAATATCTCGGCCACACCTGCTGTGGGGTTAGTCCCCACTTTGTACCGGCTGGAAACCCGGCACCGCCGCGTCCAAGCACAGTCGCACTTTTTACATCATCATGAATTTCATTTGCTGGACGAATTAGCGCTGCTCGTAAACCTTTGTAGCCATCAGTCGCTAAGTAGCGCTCAATAGTAAACGAGTCGGCAAATTCAAATCGCGAGGTGACAATTTTTGGTCGGTCACCCGAAACGAAACCCGGAGCGTGCTTGAACGTTGTGCTCATAATGCCGCCTTACCGTTTAACCAAACTGGAGATTCGGTAACAAGTTCTGGAGCCACCGCGCCAACTGCGCGATCAGCAGGAATCACTTGGCGAACTTTTGCGAGTACACCGTGCGCAGGAATCTCATCGGATAGTTTTCCGGCTTGTAGATCGTCAATCAGATTGTCAAGATCTGCTGCCGTAACGCGCAAGCGATAACGATAATTTACTTGCAGACATGGCGCTTCGGTGCATGCAGCCTGACATTCTGCGTGAGCGAGAGTAAACATACCGTCTTGAGTTGTGCCACCTGCTTTGACTCCAAGTCGCTTTTCGGCGTGGTGCATTAATTCTTCGGCGCCCATCAAAGCACATGACATCGTTCCACAAATGTTGACCAGATATTTTCCGATTGGTTCAAACCGAAACATCTCATAAAAAGACGCCGTGCCATAAACCTCGGCAGATGTGACACCAACAAGTTCACCGAGATGCACCATTGCTTCACGGCTGATGTAACCGGTTTGCTCTTGGGCTAAGTGCAACAAAGGGATCAGAGCCGATTTTTGACGCGGATAGCGAGCGATGATTTCTTTTGCAATCACCAGATTTTTCTCAGTTAAACGACTCATCGATCAACCTCACCAAGAACTGGATCAACAGAAGAAATCACCGCAACTGCATCAGCAATCAGTCCGCCATGCATCATTAACGGCATTGACTGAATATTTACAAAACTTGGTGCACGCACGTGCATTCGATACGGAGTTGATGAACCATCGCTGGCAATATAACAACCGATTTCGCCACGTGGACTTTCAATTGCGACATACGCTTCACCTTCGGGCACTTTGAAACCTTCAGTGAAAATTTTGAAGTGGTGAATTAATGCTTCCATTGATTCGTCAATGCGTCCGCGTGGTGGTGGAGTAACTTTTTTGTCCTGAATTCGATAATCGCCTTGCGGCATGCGATCTAAAATTTGTCGAACGATTCGCATTGACTCGCGAATTTCATTGAGACGAATCGAGTAACGATCAAATGCATCGCCATAACTGCCGACAATTACGTCAAATTCAACTTCGTCATAATGCAAGTACGGCAAATCACGACGGAGATCCCATGCCAAACCTGTGCTTCGCAATATTGGTCCTGTTGCACTGAGCGCGATCGCCTCATCACGAGTAATCACGCCAACGCCTTGTAGTCGTTCGCGCCAGATCGGCTGACCTGTCATTAAAATTTCGTACTCGGCTAAACGCTCAGGTAAGGCATCTAACAAACCAAGTACATCGTCTCGCCACCCTGCCGGAAGATCTGCTGCAACTCCCCCTGGACGAATGAAGTTGTGATTCATTCGTAATCCGGTAACTTTTTGGAAGAACCGCAAAACTTCTTCACGTTCTCGAAAACCGTAAAGCATCATCGATACTGCGCCAATGTCCATGCCGTTAGTCGCCATAAACAATAAGTGACTACTGATGCGATTTAGTTCTGAGAGCATCATTCGAATCCACACTGCTCGCTCAGGAATATCGCCGTCGATGCCGAGAAGTTTTTCTGTGGCCATTGAGAATACGAGTTCGTTATTCAGTGGCGACGCATAATCCATTCGTGTGACGTTGGTGCCGCCTTGCATATATGTCAACGACTCGCCAGTTTTTTCCATTCCGGTGTGTAGATATCCAATGACAGGCTTGCAACGCAAAACAGTTTCACCTTTTAGTTCAAGCATCAGGCGCAACACACCGTGCGTGCTTGGGTGTTGTGGGCCCATGTTGATGATCATGGTCTGATCTTCGCTTTGAGTGTCGGCGAGTGATGCAACATGCGACTCACTCATTCGCAATACGGCACCCGATTCGCGAAGCACTGCTTTGTGCGACATGTCGGCACGTAATTGCAGTTCTTGGCCACCCTCAGATGTGCCCGCAGAAACTATTTCGGTTGCGCTGCTTTTGTTTAAGTTCTCGGTTGTTGTCATGAGGCTGCGCCCTTGAACTGAACTGGAATATTGCCTTGCGAGTAGTCCTTACGCAATGGAAACCCGATCCAGTCTTCTTGCATCAAAATTCGTGTCAGATCAGGATGACCTGTGAACGTGATTCCGAACATGTCGTAAACCTCACGCTCCATCGCTTCTGTGCCGGGATAAAGATCAAAGGCCGAATCAATAGATGTGTCGGATTCAGAAATTTGCACGCGCAATCTGACCCGCCGGCGTTGCGACAGTGAAAGCAAATTCACAACTAATTCAAAACGCTCTAGTGTTATTCGACTGGCAACTTCTGCAGAAAGCGGCCGACCAGGGTGTGTTAAAAAATCAACTGCTGTCAGATCGGCACACATCTCGAAACCTTCACTGCGCAGCGCAGTAAGAGTTTTTAGATAATCAGCTTTGGCGACGAAACGAACATCATCGGCAACACGGCCAGCGGTTTGCGTCATTTTTCAACGCTTTCCGAGAATGACTGGAGTTATTGATCCAGCAGGGATTTCTTGAATATGAACTTGTGCCCCTGCGCCAGTTGACGCGCGACGCTTCATGATCTCGCCGTCTTCAATTAACTGATGCAAAGTTTCGATCGCATGAATCAAAGTTTCAGGAGTAGGCGGGCAACCAGGTGCGTAAACATCAACGGGCACTATCTGATCGACGCCCTGGACAATCGCATAATTATTGAACATTCCACCACTGCTGGCACAAACGCCCATTGAGATAACCCACTTAGGCTCCATCATTTGGTCGTACACCTGGCGCAAGACTGGCGCCATCTTTTGACTGACACGTCCAGCGACGATCATGATGTCTGCTTGACGAGGTGACGCGCGAAATACTTCCATTCCGAAACGCGCTAAATCGTAATGCGCGGTGCCGGATGCCATCATTTCAATTGCGCAACACGCCAAGCCGAATGTTGCAGCCCAACTAGAGCGCGAACGAGACCATTTAACGAGATCTTCAACGCGTCCCGTGAGAAAGTTATGCTCAAGACCGCCAAGGCCGTCATCTAGTACATCCCGAACTGTTCCCATTAGGACGAAACTTTCTCAGTGCGACGTCCATCAAGACCAACGCGACGAATTGTTGTCGCAGTAGTGCGCGACGCCGAAAAAATGTCATCATCAATCGTCAACAGCTGACGCGGCTTGTTGATCGGGCCCCAATCAAGTGCTCCGCGCGCGACAACATAAACAAATG
>JAPKZT010000170.1 GCA_026393655.1 Actinomycetota bacterium
GTTGCCGCACGTGACTCTGGAATGGAAGTTGTCTACAGCGGTATTCGTTTAACACCAGAACAAATTGCAGCCTCAGCACGCGACGAGGATCCAGATGTAATTGGACTTTCAATTCTCTCGGGGTCGCACTTGGCGCTTGTGCCAGAAGTGATGTTGCAGTTGAAAAAAGCAGGTGTGGATTCGCCCGTAGTCGTCGGCGGAATAATTCCTGAAGACGATCGTAAAAAATTAATCGATCTAGGTGTCGTTGCGGTTTACACTCCGAAAGATTTTGACATCGCCAGAATCATGCGAGACATTGCTGAAATCTCAGTTAAGCATCGCCAAAAATAATTTAAGGCTTCATCGTCGTAGACGGTGCAACACGAACAAAGCCATTTGCGGGTGGAAAAATAAGTTCATCTCCAATTTCAACATGGTCAGAGTTCGTAATGTCGTTCAAATCCATTAAGGCCTGCATATCTAATAAATAAGTTGAAGCAATACCAACGAGAGTGTCGCCTGGCTGAATTATGTATCTGACTGGCGGCGTGTAAATCGTCGTAGTCACGGGCACGGTTGTCACTACTGGTACGAGAGTTGTACTCGGTGCTGGATCGTCACCTTGTTGAGCAAATACCAGCGATAGAACGCCGCTGATAATTGTGATTGCAAGTAGCGACATTTGAAGTCGGCCCTTAAAAAACATTGTGTTTAAGGCTAGGCGCATATTTAGGGCATATTGCGATCATGATCTCATCTAACCTGAACGCATGAAAGTGCTCGCCGCCGTTGACAAGTTTCGAGGCACGGCAACTGCAGCTCAGGTTGCAACCGCGATCGGTCATGCGTGTTGGCAACTTGGTCACGATTGCATTGAGCGTCCACTTGCCGATGGCGGAGAAGGAACTCTTGAAGCACTCGGCGGCGCAAACCGAACGACACTCGTCACTGGTCCGTTGGGTGATCCTGTTAATGCAGCTTGGCGTTTGTATCGAGGCACAGCAATTATTGAGATGGCTTGCGCCTCTGGGTTATTGCTTTCTGGTGGCAGAGAAAAAAATGATGCTGTTGCCGCGTCGACGACGGGCACCGGAGAGATCATTGATGCCGCGTTAGATCTTGGTGCAAAACGAATCATCGTTTGTCTTGGCGGATCTGCCACCACAGACGGCGGGCTCGGAGCAGTGCGTGCAATTCAAACACCGGCGCGACTCAAAGGTGTTGAGTTTGTAGTTGCGTGTGACGTGACGACTGCGTTTACCGACGCCGCCAAAGTTTTTGGACCACAAAAAGGTGCATCACCAGCGCAAGTTCAGTTGCTGACAACTCGACTTGAGCGTCTTGTTCAGATGTATAAAGAGACGCATGGTGTTGATGTTTCGTTGTTACCGGGTGCCGGAGCCGCAGGCGGATTAGCAGGTGGCTTGGCGGCGCTCGGAGCAAACCTTGTGCCAGGTTTTGATCTTGTTGCACAAGAAGTTTTGCTTGATGAGTTACTAGTTGATGTTGACTTAATTATTACGGGCGAGGGCTACATGGATAACGAAAGTTTTTCAGGGAAGGTTGTCGGCTCAATGGCAGAACTTGCCGCTGAGAAAAAAATTCAGATCGCGGCAATCTGTGGCGATATTCACCAAGATGTGCAAGGTCGACTTAATGCAATAAGTCTGGTTGAATTATTTGGGCGTGAGAGTGCGATGCAACAACCTTTGCATTGCATTGAACAAGCGGCGTTAAAACTTTTGCGTAACGCAAAATAATCGGAAAGTTTGATTATCCCGTTGTTGTAGTTGGCGCAACAGGCGCAATTGTCACGACAGGTGCGACAGGCGCAACTGCAGCAGTGCCTAGAGGAAGTGGTATTCCAGCGATGTCAGTGCCTAATAAAATCAACACGCTCGCTTCACCGAGTTTTCCGTCAAGGGTTGGGATCGGTTCTGGCATTGCAGCAACTGCAACTCCACCGAGTTCTTTAGCGACCGCAGCCGCGACAGTTTCACTGCCGAGCAAGTAGTACACCACAGTTACTGTCTGTTTTGGTGTGATTTCACTTTTGTTCACAGCAGGCTGCACGATGTAGCCCCGGCCTTGCAACTCAGTAGTCAACTGACCAGCACTCCCGGAGATTCCTGAAGCGTTGCAAACTTGAATTTTAAATGCAGTCAAGACGATCGTTGTTTGAACAGGAATTTCGAGCAGTGTTGTTTCGGTAGATACAACGGTGTCTTGAGTTGGTGCTGTAACTGTTTGGCTGGTGTTACCGCCACGAATATCACGCAAGATAAAAAATCCAAGCAACAGAACAAGCACGACGATAATGATTGACAAAGTTGAATTGACATTTGACCCGCCACCCGATGATCGTCCGCCTGAAGAACGACCGCCCGACAACTGCCTGTCAGAATCTCCGCGACTTGGGCGATATTGCTCTTGACTCATACCTATTATGGTTTATACCGCAAGATCTCCGTACCATCTCGGTAAATTCGCTAAAAAATCTAGCAAGCATTCAATTTGAGCCGAGGGTGGGGATTGAACCCACGACCTACCGCTTACAAGGCGGTTGCTCTGCCACTGAGCTACCCCGGCGTTTTTTATTCGCCGTCAGTGTACGGCAGATATTCGGCGTATAAGTATTTGAATTTCTTGAATTTACTTAGAAACCCTGCGGGTTCGCACAATCTCGTAGGTTGCTAAGGCCGTCGCAACAGAAACATTCAACGAAGATAACGATCCAAGCATTGGAATATTGGCAAGTAAGTCGCACCTCTCGCGTGCGAGTCTTGACAACCCAGGTCCTTCTGCGCCGAGCACGAGGCAGACTGAATCTACAGCCACAGTGCCCAATTCAAAAATACTTTTCTCCGCTGAGTCATCCAATCCGACTACGACAAGCCCAGCAGATTTCATTTCGGACAACGCACTTGGCAACCCACCGACAACGCACATGTTCAAATATTCAATTGCACCAGCAGATGATTTTGCAACAGTCGGAGTTATATGAACTGCGCGATGCCGAGGCAAAATGACAGCATCGACTCCGGCGCCATCGCAGCATCGCAAGATAGCTCCAAGGTTTCCTGGATCAGTTACACCATCGATCGCAACTAACAAAAGTGGTTTGTCGCGCGGGGCTGCAAGTAGATCAGCCAACAAAGTTTCTTCGAGCGGCGCAGCCTTGGCGAGAACTCCTTGTGGTGCTTCACTGCGTGCTTCTCTTTCGATTTCACGGCGCGAAACATTCAGCACCTGAACTCTCTGGTCGCGTGCAATTTCTAAAATGTCATCAATCACTGGGCTGCTCTCGATGTCGTTAGCAATCCAGATTTCGTGAACTCTGCGTCGCGAACCAAGTAAAAGTTCTCTAACTGCTTGTCGACCTTCAACTTGTTCGCCACCTAGACCATGTTCTTTGTGAACAGGTCGACTGCCACCGCGATCTGATTTATTTGGTCGTCGCGATAAGTCGATTCGTTTTGGACTATTCGGATTACGACCAGTTTTTTTTGAGCCGCCTGGTTTGTTGCGCTTATTTGGTCGACTGTTTCGATTTTGAGCCATGATTAAAAATTAATCATTCTGTGTCACTACTGCGACCGCCCAACAGGCAATACCTTCGCCACGACCCAGTGAGCCGAGGCCTTCGGCACGACGACCTTTAATCGTCACTGGCGCACCCGCAGCAGCACTTAATTTATTTTGCATCTCGTCTCTGTGAAGTGAAATCTTTGGCTGTTCGCAGACAACACTGCAGTCGACGTTGCCGATTTCGAATTTGTTTTCGCTCGCCATTTTGGCGACGCTTGCCAACAGAGTTAACGAGTCGACGTTTTTCCATTTTGGATCTGTGTCTGGAAAGTGTTCGCCGATGTTGCCGAGACCACATGCGCCAAGAATTGCCTCGGCAACTGCATGAGCGATTACATCAGCGTCACTGTGCCCGATTAATCCGCGTTCATTGACGAAATGTACGCCACCTAAAATGAGTTTTCGATCAATATCTGACGCTTCTACGAAGCGATGAATATCAAAACCTTGTCCAACTCTAATTTTCGCGTTCATGATTAAATATTTACACTTCACCGCGAGTAATCGCGCGAGCCCAGTTCATATCCTCTGGAGTTGTTAATTTGCGATTAAGCGGGTCGCCATGAACCACCACGACTCGGCCACCATTCGTCTCGACCAATGTTGCATCGTCTGTGCTTTCTGGGTTTGATGCGTGAGCGTCGCGCAAAACTTTCGCGCGAAATGCCTGAGGGGTCTGCACTGCGACAAGTTGCCTGCGATCTGGGGTCGATACCACGACATTGTCATTAGAAATAAATTTAATTGTGTCGACAACCGGCAACCCTGGCACCGCACCATCGGCACCAGCGCACACTGCATCAACGACCTCATGAAACAAAAACTCTGAAGCAAACGGTCGAGCTGCATCGTGAACGCAAATTATTGATGCGTCGAGGGGAACCGCCGCCAAACCACTGCGCACAGATGCACTTCGTGTCGACCCGCCAACTACTCCACTTTCACTTTGAGCATGAGTTGCAGGCAAAACAACAATCACACCGTCACTTGCTGCGCGAGCGGTTTCAACTGCCCAATCGACAACTCGGCGTTCATTAATTAACTCAAATTGTTTGGGGCTACCAAATCTGGTGCCCGAACCCGCCGCCACAACAATCGTCCAAATCTTTTCACCAATTTTTTGGGTACCGATGGTGTTCACGCTCATTTAGGGTAGTACCGTCAAATACCGATGGCTCAACAACAACTTCTTGCTGGTAGTGCATTTTTCGCCGAGACACCTGCAGATGTGCTTGCTCTGATTGCGGCAAGTGGCGAAACAAAAAACTTGCAACGCGGAGACGTGCTGTTCAGTGAGGGCGATACTCCAGAGTCAATGTACATAGTGTTATCAGGACGAATTGCAATTGCAATCGGCAATCAACCGATTGATGGTCGAGAGAGCGTGCTCGCTTTGATGGAGCGAGGCGATTTGTTCGGCGAACTTGCGCTTCTTGATAATGGCAAACGAAGCGCAATGGCTCGCGCGATTGAGCCGTCGTCGTTACTACAGATTCCTTATTCGATCGTTCGTCAACAGTTGCAGTTGAACCCAACGATGTTGTGGGGAGTAACGAAATTGCTGGCGATGCGTTTGCGGATAATGGACGAAGTTCTCTCAGACAGCGTGTTTCTAGATGTAACTGGTCGAACAGCGAAGCGGTTACTTGAGTTGTCGAGTGGTAAAGATGAATTCGTTCTTCCGATTACTCAAGAAGAACTCGCCGGAATGGTTGGCGCTTCTCGCGAACGAGTCAACAAAGCGATTGCGAGTTTTATTCGTTTGGGCTGGCTCGAACAGCATGATCGTCGTTATCGAATCTTGATGCGCCAGAAACTCGAAATACGCGCTAGTTAACTAGCTAGCTAACTCGCTAATCAACTAGCTAGTCGACTAGCTAATTAATTAACCAGGCGCGTGCAAGCGCAAAAGCATCTTTTGCATCTTGTGCGCGATGCGC
>JAPKZT010000028.1 GCA_026393655.1 Actinomycetota bacterium
ACAGAACGCGATCTAGCCGATGGCATTGGTCCGTCAAATCAACTTGTTGCTGCAGGCGCGTTGCTTTCACTCGGCTCTGATTCTCATGCCGTGATTGACATGTTTGAAGAAGCTCGTGCGGTTGAAATGAACCAGCGACTCATCACAAATAAGCGGGGCGTTCACCGCAGCAGTGAATTGTTAAATGCAGCGACCGTTAATGGCGCCAATTCACTTGGGCGTAACTCGTATGGATTAGTCGTCGGTGCTGCCGCAGACTTCATCGCAATTTCAACAGCATCAGTTCGACTTGCATCTTTTGACCCAAAAAATGGTGCTGCGCATCTCGTACATAGCGCAACTAGTGCTGATGTGCGCGACGTTTGGGTGGGAGGCGATCAAATAGTTAAGGATCAAATCCATCGTACGATGCCAGATATCGCGGGGGTTTTGCGCTCAGCAATTAACGCATTGCTGTAATTACACTTATTCACTATGACTATTCTTCCTATTGCCACAATCGGTCACCCCGAGTTGCGAATTCGCGCTTCAGAAGTTGACCCAAGTGAAATCAAATCAGCCGAAATTCAAACTTTCATCGATGACTTAGTTGAAACTATGAGACATGCGAATGGCGCGGGTCTTGCAGCAACACAAATTCTTCGACATCAGCGCATTTGCGCAGTTGAAGTAAACAACAATCCGCGTTATCCGTATAAGCCGCAAGTACCTTTAACAATTCTTATCAACCCAGTTTTGACACCGCTTGATGACGACATGTTTGAAAATAACGAAGGCTGTCTTTCAGTGCCAGGTTTTCGTGGAAATGTTTGGCGCTACACATCAATTCGTGTTGAAGCACTCGACCGCAATGGCAACAAAATTGATGAAATCATCCGCGGTATGACTGCATGCACATATCAACATGAAGTTGACCATCTTGACGGTCTTCTATTTATGGACAAAGTTAAAGACACAAGTACTTTCGCGACTTGGGATTCATTTGATAAATATAAGCACCACGATTTTGTTGTCAGAGTAAAGGAACTTGTCGCAAAGTTTGGTTCGTAATGTTTGCGATTACGGGTATCAGCACGCTCGTGACAAACGATTTGAGCCTTGAGCGCGGCAAACTCGGAATCATAAATAATGCAGCACTCGTTGTTGGCGACGATAACAAGATTGCATGGACAGGCGAATCAGTAAACCTCCCACGCGAGTTCGCTAGTTCTGCAATTAACGTCGGCGGTCGTGCAATTGTCCCTGGCTTCGTAGATAGTCACACACATTTAGTTTTTGGTGGCGACCGCGCAAACGAATTCGAAGCACGAATGTCGGGCAAAACTTATTCGGCTGGCGGAATTCGAACAACGATGGCAGCAACTCGAGCCGCGACCACTGAGTCACTTACCAACAATGCCCGCCGACTTGCCGATGAAGCGTTGAACACCGGTACAACGACTCTCGAAGTTAAATCTGGCTATGGATTATCGGTAACCGATGAAGCGAGATCATTACAGGTCGCAAGCACCATCACGACCGAAACGACATTTTTGGGTGCGCATGTTGTGCCACCAGAGTCAAAGATTGATGAGTATGTGAATCTTGTCTGTGGTGAGATGCTCGCACAATGCACCCCGAACGCAAAATGGATTGACGTATTTTGTGATCACGGCGCATTTGATGTCGACCACGCCCGAGCGATCTTGAGTGCCGGCGCAAAAGCGGGTCTTGGCATGCGAATTCATGCCAATCAGCTACAACACGGTGGCGGCGTTCAACTCGGCGTTGAACTCGGTGTTGCCTCGTGCGACCATTGCACACATCTAAACGATGCAGATATTTCTGCACTTGCCGACACGAACGGACGCACGGTTGCCACACTTTTGCCAACTGCAGAACTGTGCACACGTTCAAAGTTTCCTGATGCGAGACGGTTGATTGATGCCGGGGTCACGGTCGCGCTGGCCTCAGATTGCAACCCAGGTTCGTCGTACACGACTTCGATGCCCCTTGTGATCTCGCTGGCTGTTCTCAATATGAACATGACCTGTGACGAGGCAGTCTGGTCAGCCACCGCCGGCGGTGCGGCAGCATTACGTCGCACTGATATCGGGTCACTTCACATTGGTGCGCAAGCAGACTTCGCGCTACTCAATACTTCAAGTCATATTCACCTTGCGTATCGCCCAGGTGTGAAATTAGTTGACGCAGTTGTGCAAAAAGGTGCGTGTGTTGCTGGCGCACTGGCATAAAATAACGTGGTGCCGAATACAAATAAAACTTTTCTCAAATCGCGTGGTGACTGGCGCACGCTGATAATCGCCGCGCTCGTCTATGTCGGCTGGTTCGCAACAGTTTTCACTCACAAACAGTTGCCTTGGTGGGCAACATTTGCTTTGCTCACTTGGTTTGGGGCTTGGCATCTAAGCCTGCAACACGAACTTGTACACGGACATCCTTTTCGAAACCCAAAACTCAATGCTGCGCTTGCCTCGCTCTCGGTGACTTTGTGGGTTCCATTTCTTTCTTTTAAGCGTGATCACATCTCGCATCACAACGCGGTCTTGACACACCCTGAATTAGACACTGAGAGTTATTACTCGCTGCCAGAAAGCTGGCAGAAATCGAATCGACTATTGCGCTCGATCTACTGGGCCAATCGCACACTCGCTTTCCGCTTGACGGTGTGGTCGGTATTTAGCGCAGTGCAATATTTTGTCGCCGATGCTTGGCGTGCGATACGAAATATAGATAACGCGCGCTCTGCATGGCTCTTGCACACTCCAGCACTCGTGGCGATCGTCTTGATAGTCAACAATTGGGCTGGCATGTCAATGTTTGAATATCTAATCGGCGGAGTATTTGGCTCGCACTCACTCAACATGATGCGCTCATTTTCCGAACACAAAACACTAGGCAACGAGACAACGCGCACTGCGATGATCGATGCCGGTTGGCTGATGAGCATCTTGATGCTCAACAACAACTTGCATATTGCCCACCACGATGAACCATCCACGCCCTGGTATTTGGTGCCCGAGACAGCCGAACGAACCAAGGCTTACGAGCGGGCTGAAAAAATCGACTCGCTCTACAAAGGCGGCTACGGCGAAATAATCCGACGATTCACTTTCAAGCCCTACGATCAGCCCGTTTACAGCAAGTCGCTTTAACTTTTTCAATTTCGTGTGCGAGAACTAGAGTACTCTCGTGCCAACTGCGAAAGTTTTGATCGACACTTCGGGTCTTGATCGAGAATCGGTCGTCAGAGTCGCCCGAGAAAATGCCGAAGTTGCAATCACCGCGAGCGCGCTAGAAGCCATCGCCCGATCCAGCAAAATTGTCGAAGACCTTGCCAAATCAGATCTGCCTGTTTACGGCATCTCAACTGGGTTTGGCGCACTAGCGACAAAACACATCGCACCCGCAGATCGTGTTGCATTGCAGCAATCATTGATTCGCTCGCACGCCGCTGGCATGGGCGATGTCGTTGAAACCGAAGTAGTGCGAGCAATGCAACTGTTGCGACTGCGCACACTTTGTAGTGGTGCAACCGGAGTGCGACCAGTCGTTGCCGAAACAATCGCGGCGATGTTAAATGCGTCGATTACGCCAGTTGTATACGAATACGGATCACTAGGTTGCAGTGGTGACCTTGCGCCACTTTCTCACTGCGCTCTCGCGCTCATGGGTGAAGGTGAAGTTTTTGACAGACTCGGCAACCGTCGACTTGCACTTGATGTTCTGAACGAAAATAACATCAACCCAATTGTGTTGCGTGAGAAAGAGGGCCTCGCGCTAATCAACGGCACCGACGGAATGCTCGGGATGTTGTTGATGGCAATCACGGACCTGAACGAACTTTGCACGCTCGCCGATATTGCTACTGCACTTAGCGTTGAAGCACTTCTTGGTACAGATCAGGTTTTCGCCTCAGAAATGCACGACCCGCTGCGAAATCATCCTGGCCAAGTAGCAAGTGCCGCAAATATTTTTAACTTGCTGAAAAACTCGCCACTAGTGGCGTCGCACCGCACCGATGACACTCGGGTACAAGATGCCTATTCGCTACGTTGCGCGCCACAAGTGAATGGCGCCGTTCGCGACACAATAACTCACGCGCTAAATGTTGCCCAGCGTGAACTGGCTGCGATGATCGACAATCCAGTTGTCACAAGTGCTGGCGAGATTCGCTCAAATGGCAACTTTCACGGTGCACCAATTGGTTATGTTTTGGATTTTCTTGCTATCGCCACATGTGATCTCGGCTCAATAAGTGAACGCCGTACCGATCGAATGCTTGACGCGAATCGATCAATAGGCCTGCCTGCATTTTTGGCGTTCAACGCTGGTGTTGACTCTGGCCTAATGATCGCTCAATACACGCAAGCAAGCATGGTCTCAGAAAATAAACGACTTGCGGTTCCGGCGAGTGTCGACTCAATCCCAACTAGTGCAATGCAAGAAGATCATGTCTCAATGGGATGGAATGCCGCGCGCAAATTACGTCTCGCAATAAACAACCTGCGCCGCATTCTGGCTATTGAAATTCTCGCAGCGACTCGGGCAATTGATTTTCGTGCACCACTTACTGCTTCGCCAGCACTGACAAAAGTTGTCGCCGAGGTTCGTAAAGTTGTTGACGGTCCGGGTCCAGACAGAATTCTTTCTCACGAGATGGCAAAAGTTGAAACTCTCGCGAAGTCAAGCTCACTTCGCCTCACCGCAGAGTCGGTGACCGGCCCACTCAACTAAAAACTCCAATTACTTTTGTGCACCTAAGTGCTACAATGTAGAACATGCGTCAAGTCGGTATCCGAGCACTCAAACAAAATGCATCAGAGGTAATCGCCGAAGTAACTAACGGCGAGACCATTATCATCACTGATCGAGGCAGACCAGTTGCCCAGATATCACCGTTGCCGAATTCACAATTGGCAATACACATTGCCAGTGGCATGATCGTTCGCGCAAAGAATTCTAAAAAGAAATTGCCTCAGCCGATTTCACGAAAACCAAATACACCATCGCTGAGTGAATCACTAATAGAAATGCGCAACAAAGAGCGCTACTAATGGCATACGTCGTTGATTCATCCGCGCTTGTCAAACTAATTGTCAACGAGCAACATTCAAAGAGCCTAAGCAGTTGGATTGATGGCTGTAAACAAGATCTATTTATCTCAGAACTGGCACGAACAGAAGTAAGCAGGGCTATCGCCCGAGTTGATCCAAACTTAAATAAGCAATTCAATGCAATTGTGACTAGGTTCGGCGTTATTCGAATTTCAACTCAAGTTCTCACAATTGCCGCGGTTCTCAGCCCGACAACCTTGCGCACGTTAGACGCAATTCATCTTGCGTCGTGCGTGATTCTTGGAGACGACCTAACTGGGTTCGTTACATATGACAACGCCCAGGCGAGCGCCGCAACACATAATAAAATTGAAGTGGTTACGCCGTAGTTTTTTAAAAATTACTTGACGATGTAAGTGACTGTTTTAATCATTTGGTCAAGGTTTTTTGAGCCCTCGGCCGAAAGAGTGATCGAGCAGATTCCAGCTTTTTTAAACTCAATCACGACGCTTGTCGTGCCGGTGGTCGAACAAATTGA
This sequence comes from Actinomycetota bacterium, assembly GCA_026393655.1. Classification (GTDB taxonomy): domain Bacteria; phylum Actinomycetota; class Acidimicrobiia; order Acidimicrobiales; family Ilumatobacteraceae; genus BACL27. The sequence goes on from JAPKZT010000028.1 coordinate 5,596, forward strand.
ACGGGTCTCTGAACTGGATACAGCAACTGCTTGACCTTTGGTTGTCACAAGTTTGCTTGCGCTAATTGAGACTGAATTGCCAGCCACATATTTCGCACCATCTTTTTTAAGACCAAGACTTGCAAGCGTTACATCTTGTGTTGGTAAAAACTTCAAGGGCACGATTGTGTCGAGCGTCGTGTCTGCTAATCCGCGGTGATCACGGTAGACAAAAATCGAACAATTCTTCGCACCACAGTCGTATGTTGTGCTGACATTATTTGCATCAACTTTTGTGAAACTTGAGCGCAACATCAAAGTCAGTTCACCAGTTGCAGATTGCGAACCACGCGATGCATCAGTTGTTGCCCAAATCA
>JAPKZT010000078.1 GCA_026393655.1 Actinomycetota bacterium
GGCGCAACACGCAAACCAGGTCTGATGTTTGTGGGTTGGCTCTCGGTCGTGACGATTTTGTTGTCAATTTCTTTGCCATGGTTGGCGCGAAAAAAGAAACTTCTGTTTGATGGCAATGACAAATGGATAATTTTGCCACTGGTTGGTGTCACTTATTTAATTTTCATAATTCTGATGCGCACCGATCAGTATTCGTGGACAGACACACCGTATTACTCAATCAAAATGATTTGGCAGATTCTTTTCATTACGATGCCACTTCTAGTTTCGTATTCGGTATTGATCATCGACGCAGCACTACAAAAGTCGTCGATACCATTTCGCAATTTCGTGAAGTATGGCCTTGTATGCGCAGCGTTAGGGCATATTTTTGTAGGAGCGTATACTCCGCAGGTTGCGAGAGAACACCGAAGCAATATGTGGTTTGCAGATGGCGTCAGCCAAGTTGACTTTGATCAGCCTCAACATCGAATTATCGCTTATTGGAATCTCGATTTTCAAGGTGTTTACGTTGGTAACCGGGTGTTAGATGTAGTCACTGCAACGCGTTTGCCAGTTCGCACGTGGTTTGACGGCGGCCCAACTGAAGTTTGTAAGTTCGTGATCAAAGAAAAAGTTGATGAGATCATTACTGCTCAGGGTGGTGCTGAGTTGATGCAAAAAGCAGGTTGCCCAACAACTGGCGTCACCTACATTGAGAGTCGACCCTAAAAGTTCTCCACTAATTGCTGTCTGAAGACTGTAGCACAGTGTGCTACAGTTAACCATATGGCTCAAACAATCTCCCAACGCGAACTTCGCAATGACAGTGGCAAGATCATGCGCCGCCTCGACCAAGGTGAATCTTTCGTCATAACTCGCAACGGTCAGCCAGTTGGTGAACTTACTCCGCTGAGACGGCATCGGTTCGTCTCATGCGACGCGGTGGCTGCAATGTTCTCTTGCGCCCTCGGCATCGACTTCGATCGATTTAGGGCCGATCTTGATGCGCATGCAAGCCAAGAAATTGAACCCCGCGAATGAACCCTGTAGATGAACCCCGCGAATGAACCAAGTAGCTGAGAGCCGTCGAGCGCAAGGTCTCCTCGATACATCGGTGATTATCGACCTTGAAAAAATAGACCGGGTAAAGTTGCCGATCGATATTGCCGTGAGCGCAATCACAATGGCTGAACTCGCCGCTGGTCCGTTTGCAACAACCGATGTCGACGAGCGTGCTCGTCGACAAGATCGTCTTCAACGGGCTGAGGCAATCTTTGATCCTCTTCCCTTCGACATTGAGGCGGCGCGTGCATACGGGCGAATCTATGCCGCGGTCGCCAACTCAGGGCGAAAGGCTCGAGGTGCGCGTGCCGTAGATCTTTTGATCGCTGCAACCGCCTGTGCTCTCGGGTTGCCACTATTTACGAGAAATCCAGACGACTTCAAGGGGCTAGAAAAATTGGTCGAAGTCATCCCAGTGTGACTCGACGCGCTATAAAATGTTGCCACATTAAAGAATAATAGTGGCTACAATTTTGGTATGGACCTGATAACAAACGACCACAGCATTGAAGTCGGTATTCGCGAACTCAAAAATCAACTGAGCCATTACATCGACCAGGTCTGTGCCGGAAAGCAAATCATTGTTACCGAACATGGCAAACCGGTCGCCAGGCTGACCGCGCTTACCGAGGCCGATAATCGTCTGGCGCGATTGATTGCATCTGGTGAAGTGCGTGCTGCGGTCAAGCCGAAGAACCCTCGCCCAAGCGGACGTTTAAGGGCAACAGGGTCGGTAAGTGAAATCGTTATCAATGAGCGCCGATGATTACCTACTTTGACACTTCGGCGTTCATCAAACTAATTATCAATGAGATCGGCACCGATGAAGTTGAGTCCTACTGGGATGAAGGTGGCGATGTGGCAAGTTGTCAACTAATTGTTGTTGAGTCAACTGCCGCTTTAGTTCGAGCACGTCAAAGTGATCGCATCAGTATTGCAACCTACAACTCGTCTATTTCTCTCTTGGATAATCTCTATGCGCGGTTGACGATCGTCAATATCGACGAGAATCTTTTGGCAGATGCGTGTGACGTCACCAAGACAGAGAAACTTCGTGCATACGACGCTGTTCATCTCGCTTCAGCGCTCAAAATTGGTGCAGACATCTTTGCCAGTGCAGATGTAGACCTGTGTCGTGCGGCAAACCGACAAGGTCTGAACATCTTCAACCCTGGGATGAACTGACCAATCGCCTACATCGAGGGTCATTGCTAAAACTTCTAGCTATTATCCAAAGGCCCGCACTGGCCGCACGGAGGGCATAAAGCCGTTATAGGGAGATTTTGTTGTGGGGTCCTTTAGGTCTGAGTTCTGAGCGGTGATTTGGTACCACGCGTAGGTGGCGCCGTTCTCAGTAGAACTCCAATAGCGAGTCGTAAAACCCATGGCACTGGCTCCCGTACCAGAGTTCAAAGTACCACCTGAACAAACTGTGGCATCAGACACCCAAGCCAAACCACGTTGCCATTTACACATCTGGTTGAGTTCGCTTTGTGATGGTAGATGCCAATCGGTTTTAGTGCCACCTGCATAAAGGTCAGCATGATAACCTGCATAAAGGTCAGCATGATAGATGGCTCCACTTGTGCATGCTGCAACGCCATTTGTTGATGTTGTCGTGTTTGGTCGTCCGTCACCAATTGCTGTTTTCGTAGACGCATTTCGCAATGACGTGGTATTGCTGCACCACTTCAATATTGGGTCAACAGTTGATGAACCAGTGGTTTCACCAGTTTGCACAGAGATTCCATTACCCCAACCTCTCGGGGCGGCTTCAAAATATTTGCATGCGGTATTACAGTCTGAACCTGTTGAAGTGAAGTTTGTTGCAGCAACATAGAACACAACTCCACCGCCTGGGCCGGTGTCGCCAACGATGCATGTCCCACCTGCGGCTCATGGTGTTAAGTACTTTATGATTACAACGCCAGACCCACCGTTTACCTCCAGACCGCCGCCGCCCCTGTTGGCTAATGGATTAACAACGGCAGTTCCGTTATAGCAACCGCCACCTAAGTATGAAGCATCAGTAAAGTTGCCGTACCCGCCACAGCCATAATTTGTTCCGAAAGTACCACCCGTCACCCCGAAAGCACCGGCACCGTAGGCGAGTGACGTTCCTGAAATACTTGACAAAACACCTGGTCCACCAGTGCCAGCACGACCATTAACGGTTGACCAGTTTCCAGCCGTTCCTCCGGACATCTGGCCTGCGGCACCGCCAGCACCGCCACCGCCACCGCCAGCACAATCACCCGCGCCAGGAACACAACCTTCGTTATCAGCAGTATCTAATCCAGATGCGGCGTATGAGATATTGTCACCGACTCCGCTTGCACCTCCCAATGTATCAAATTGTGGTGAACTAAAACCGCCGGTACTAGATATTGACGCGAAACTACTTGTCCCACCTTGGGTACCAACTACCAAAACACCCGGAGTTCCAAGACAGCCGCTCCTTGCCGTGGCAACTGTGCCGCCGAGACCAACAACAACTGTGACGTTAGTTGCAGCAGTTACCGCCGTACTAGAAGTTTGAGTCACGCCGCCGCCGCCGCCGCCGCGCCCATAACTCCAGTTGCATCCGCCGCTACCGCCGCCACCGCCAGCACCGACGACCAGTGTTTGTACCGTTGTTACGCCGGTTGGCACTACCCAAGTACATGTGCCCGTGCTAGTGAAACTTAATGTTGTATATCCACCAGAAGTTGAACTTGTTGGTGTGCACGCAGTCGAAGTTGGAGTAATTGTCTGAGTGGCACTTGTTAAACCAGAAGAGCTATAAGTAATTGTATAACTAGTGTTTAAAGTGCCAGTTATGCCAAGGTTTGAAAATGTGGCTATTCCGCTCACTGCAGTTGCATTTGTTGTGCCGCTTAAAGTGCCACCCGCGCCAGCTGTAATTGCGGCTGTAACTGTTGCAGTTGAGTTAGTCACAGTATTGCTCGAAACGTCTTGAATTGTCACAACTGGTTGTGTTGCAAATGTCGCGCCCGACACTGAGCCAACGGCTGAAGTCGTAAGCGAAAGTTTCGTGGCTGAGCCGCACAAGGTAATATTCGCGTAACTGTAGGTTGTTGCGCCGGTGGCGAAGCCGTTGTCGGCTGCATTTGTACCGAACTCGACAACCGACTGGTAAGGGCCAGCACTAGGAAAGTCATTCCATGTCCCAGAACTACCGGAATAGTTCGTTACCGCGTAGTCTTCCGCACCGTTGTAATCATTAGGCTCACCGGTCGCCCAACCCGCGAAATCGATGCCATCTGCCGTGTATTTCGAGCCTACTGGCGATGACGTTAAAGACTTTCCAGTCCAAAATTGTTTGCCTGCTTCGGGTGAACCACCACTGGCATCCCACTTCCAAGTGCCTTCAACTTGATCGTCAGTTGCACCTATCCAAATATTTGTAGCTGATGCAATGTTGCTACTAATAAAGCTGTTTTCTAGAGTTGAAGTAATTGTCGCTACGTAGCCTGTCTGACCTTGATAGCTCAATGCTTTTGCAGCATCACGAGCGCCAGTTGTCGCTGTGGTGTAAGTAAGTGTGTTTGTGTTCAGATAGTAAAAGTGACCGTTGAATGCGTTCAAATAATAACTTGCATTTTCTAACGAGGCGGTGACTTTTACTGAAGTTGAACTCACATTTGCAGAACCACCGACATATCTTAAAGTTGCGAGTACAGCATTTACGTTGGCGAGCGTGCCAGTAAATACTGTTGATGTGAAATTTGTGTTGATCGCAACGCTGTACCCAGTCTTGGCTGTTACTCCGCTGTTAGAAGTTATTTGTAGGTTTCCACCAGTTGGTGCATTCACCAATGCAACTGACACTAGATATGTGCTGCCAGATGCAAGGCCACCAACTGAGATTCCCGAAAGAGCTGTTGTTGCACTTGTTGTTACACAAGTTGAGGTTGGTGCGGTAACTGCGGCAGCCGTGACTGTTATTGTGACACTCGCAGAAGTCACAGATGTTAGGCCACTACTTGCAAAAGTTAGGGTGTATGTTCCTGCGGATGCTGTGAGTGTCAAGTTTGTGAACTCTGCGTAACCACTTGTTGTTGTCATTGAAGTTGTGCCGGTCAAGGTACCGCCTGACGCCGTGACCGTGATTGTTGTGCCCGTAGTCGTGACCAAATCACCCGAAGAGTTAACAAGTTTTATTTTCGGGTCGGTGGCAAAAGTTGTTGGAGACTCACCACCCACAGGTTGAGTTTCCATTGCCAGCGCAGTCGCCACGCTTGAAATCGTCACAGTAGATGCGATGCTTGCCGAAACTGGGCCAGTTAAGCCGAGGTTGTCGATGACGCTGTTTGCTGCGAGTTGCACAATAACTGTGCCGTCAGAGCTGCACACGACAGTCAGTGTGAATGTGATGCCGTAAGAGTTTGGTATAGAAAATGTGCACGAGGATGCTGTGCCTGTATTTGTGAAATCACTTGAAGCGAGACTAGAAATACGTTCGCTAAATGTCACCGTGTATGAAAGTGTTCGTGACACTGTTGGTGTGGTCGGCACACTGAAACTAACGGTTGGCGCTGAGTTGCTGACAGTCGTTGTCGTGGCGATACCTGAGATGCCAGGGGTGAACGGTGAAACAGTTGTCGCCGCCAGACGTATCCATCGTCCACGAACTTGAGACAGTGCGAACGGCGGCTGAGATGTTGCAAGCCTCGGGTCATATGTGAACGATTTGCTGTAACCAGCAGTAGTTGCGCCCGTGACTGCCGTGATTGTGCCTAACGCGCCAAGTTCTCTTGCCACGATCGCACCGTATAGATAGAGCGGATACGTAGTAGTTGCGCTTGACAAATTCGCAGACGTGGTTTGAACAATGCCTTGACCTGCAGTTAATGATGGGGCGAGAAGTAATGCTTCAATTGTTCTTGATGCTGCACTAAAACCGATGTTGATGTTTCCCGCGGTTGAAACGATGCTCAGCATGTCGTCAACTTGCGAAGTGAGTTGCAAACTTGAAGTGATTGCAACATCACCCGATGCCGCGATCGTCAACTTGCCGGTCAAACTAGTTGTTTGACTAATTGTTGCCGGGCCGCTCACATATAACACACCGCTGCTCGGTATTGCAGTAGATGAACCACCATTGAGCGTGTAATTGCTGCCGCTGAGCACGATTGCCGCCGGAGATGTAACCGCGGTGCTGACTAACAACTGGCAAAGCCAACGCATCAGAACTAACAACAGTTGAAGTACTAACAACTTGGCTATTGAGAGAAGTGCAACTGGTCGCTGCTGTAACTGCGGTGCTAGCCAATGTTTCAATTCGATACGAAACATTGGGGGTAACAGAAGTGTCTTTGGCAATAGTTGGTGTGCCGCAATATGTGAACGATTCGTTAGTTGTGCCAAGGTGAATCGACCCTGCGATTGAGTCACTTGTCGCAAATTTTGTATTCGCCATCGTGTTCACCCAGACCACATGATCAGAAAACAGTCGAGACCGAATTGTCGTTTGGCGTCGCGCATAAACACACGACGCCTTTGAATCAGCCGAACTTGCCGAACGCGCAACCACCTGTGCAGACGTAATCGTGTCACGACACTGACGGGCAGTAACTTGAATCACAGCACTTGTCGCCATATCAATATCGGCAGTTGCAACACCTGCAGTCGTGAAACCGTGCGCTGCAAGACGAACAGTGAAACACGCCTGAGTACCCAACGTGCAGGTCACAACTTGGCCATCTGTGCCGTAGCGAACCCACACACTTGATGCAGTACCCACATCAGTACCCGCCAAATAGCCCGGGTGCGAAGTAATCGCGCTCAAACTTGAAACAGATTTCGCCAACCGACCAAAGACTTCTTCAGATGCAGACTCAGCCAACCGCTCAACAACAGCCTGGCGTTGCAACTTGCCCTCAGTTGCCAAACTGCGAACAACTGCAGTAATTGCAACCAAGCCAATCGCTGAAGTCACAGCAAGGGCAATAACCGTGAACATCATCGCTTGACCCGATTGGCGATCGCGTTTAATGTGTCGCCCAGTTTGCACTATTTGCCATCCCATTTTTGTTCTGAAACAAAACGACCTGCGCCTACAGCAAACTCATATGAAACTTTTTCGTTGGCACGTTCATTTTGCGCCGTGAGAGTTGTTGTGAACTTTATTCTTCGCACGAGTTTTACTTGGGCATTTGTAAGCGCTGTTGAAATTGTTAGCGCCGTGCCGTCGGCGTCGTAGTAAGTGAACACCGAATCATCTGCTAACGACGTGATGAATTCATTTTGCACTGCGCTGCTTGTCCAGCTGTTAGAGGCATATTCGGTACTGCCTGCTTTCACTCGAGTTTTTTTGAGAATCCCATCGCTATCCAATTCAACACAGGTTGAGTCTTGGGCTAATAATAAAACTGGTGTATTCGGTGAGCCTGTAACTGTGTCAAGGCCTTGTGACTGGCGAGCTAAAACACAAACTTTTTTAGACGTGCCTGAGACAATCACAGCAGTGCTTTCGGTGAGATGTCGACAGTTGCTCACAGTTACTGCCGAAGCGGGATTAATTCGGTCAACGCAACTTCCTTGTAGAGATGCTCCCGACAATGCCGCGCGAAGCCGATCGCCGATCTTCGTGTTTTGCTCCATAAAGTCAGCGCGGTCAGTAATCATTGACGTGGTTGAATATGCCGATGAGATCACGCCCATCAGCACAACCGTGAGTATTCCGGTGATCATCATCGCTACAGCAATGTCTACTAATCCGACTGAACCGCGCTCGCGTCGAGCAAGATCAGACAATTTAAAAGTGTTCATCACGGCAGTGCGCTATAGGCGATTTGAGTTGTTGCGCCATTGGTGATCGTGATGTTTGACGACCCACCAAATGCCGATGCAGTTGACTTCGCGGCTTTATAAGAGCCGGCCGGCAAATACGCAAACCACGCACAGCCCGCGGTGCCAGCAGTGTCACCACTAAAAATTGTTGCATAGCGCCGCAACTTATACGAAGTGTTGTTGATCGCCTGCAAATCAACTGCTTGCGTCGCGGTCATACTGGTGACAATCAATCTGCCAAAACTTGTTGAATATGCTGCGGCATCGGGTGGTACCGACTCGTATTTTGTCAAAACATATGACTTGTCGGTCGTGCTGC
>JAPKZT010000013.1 GCA_026393655.1 Actinomycetota bacterium
CACGTTGTGCCTCACCACCAGAAAGAGTTGCCGGCCATTTATCGACTAACGCACTAAGCCCAACTTCGCCCAGCGCATTTAGCGCGTCACTCTTAGAACCATCACCCTTTGGTAGACCCAGCGCAACATTTTGCCAAACCTTCATTGACTGAACTAAACGCGGTTCTTGAAAAACAACGGTGCGAATTTTAGGAACCCGAACAGTCCCCTGATTAGGGCTATCTAGTCCAGATAACAGTCGTAATAAAGTCGTCTTTCCACTTCCACTCTTGCCGACAAGTGCAACAAATTCTCCCGCGTTCATCGAGAAACTTATATTGTCAAGTGCGATATGAGTTTCAGCACCAGAATTAAACGCTTTAGTAACGCCATCTACCTGAACAGCCAGTGTTTGAGTACTCATCTAACCGAAACTCCAGCGCGCCACCGCAATGTGTAGCGCTCGACAACACGAATCAATAAATCTGCGAAAAGTCCTGCGAGTGCATAAATAATCACGCAGGCAAAGACCGCAAAATTTTGTCCATAATTTGCCGATCTCAAAAGCAAATTTCCGATGCCTGATTGTGCATTGATCTGCTCGGCAGCAACCAATGCCAAAATCGAAATCACCATTGAAAGTCTTAGCCCAGTAAAAATATTTGGAAGAGCAAGTGGGATCACAACTTTGCGAACAGTTTGTTTGCGACTAAGACCGAATACTGATGCGCACTCGACAATTTTCTTGTCAACGTTTCGCACACCGGTCGAAGTGTTGGCGTACATCGGGTAGTAAGTTGCAAGAGAAATTAAGATAATTTTTGGAGATTCTCCAATACCGAACCACAAAATAAATAATGGTGTAAGTGCGATAAAAGGTATTGCTCGAAACATTTGCAGCGGCGCATCAATCAACTCTTCGCCAAGAGTGGTAAGACCAGAAAATAATCCGAGAACAAAACCTAGAGATGCGCCAATTAAAAGCCCCAACAGCGATCTACGCAACGACATACCAATTTGACTTAATAGAGAATCGTTTTGCCACAACAGTGTCCACTGTCGAAACACTTCGACGGGTGTCGGCATTGTGTTTTCTGGCAACATGTCTGACCCTGCAAGTCGAGTCCATCCGACAACAATTAAGACAGGCACTATTAAGCGGATAATCAGGGTGACTGAATTTCGCCTGACCTTGACCGCTTGAACTTGGGGTATGACAAGGTCAGCGTTTGGTTCAACTGCTGACTCATCGCTTTTCAAAAAAGCCCCCACACCCCGAGAATTATTTGCTTGCAGAAGCAAGTATATGCTATGTTTTTCAAGATGTCAAATTTTGACCCGATTGAGGTTGCGACCGAGACATATATATACGTCTACCCAATCGTCGTAATGGAGATCACTCGTCAGCAATATGCGGCAAAAACTCGAAGCCAACATGACGCAAACCTACTATTACATAGCCGAACCCTCGCAAATGACAAGTGGCGATCAGTAGCTCGAACAAATATCGACACACTTGCTTCGGGGGCTTGGTTAGACCTGTCAAAAACTTCAGCGACGATGACGATTGCGAAATCTCAGTTGCGGTTTTACATGTATCAGTTTCTTGATATGTGGACAGACACCTATGCGGTGATCGGCAGCCGCACGATAGGCAACGAAGCGGTGCGTCTAAGAATTGCTGCAGCATCAGACACTGCTGTCAAGTCTGACGATGTTGATTTGCTGATTAAATCTCCGACACCAACAACTTGGATCATCGGTCGAACCTACACGAATCAAAAAACAGATCTCTTAGATGCTCACCAACACCAAGATTGGGTGATCATAAAATATGATCACCCAGACGAAGTTCAAAGTACGAACCAAGAAATAACTTTTGCCACCAACATTCCACCTGTTGAGCAAGCTGCAAAACTTTCGGGTTCTGAGTTTTTTGAACTGGCATCAAGATTGATCAAACAACAGGGTGTTCATCTCACTGATGGCTCTATCTCATTTCGACTTAGATCGCTTGGGTTTAATGTTGGCGAATTATTTATGTACGAAAATCAAACAGCAGATGTGAAGGCCGCAATTGATCAAGCCCCAAAGCGTGCCGCACTAGCAATAACTAGCGTCTCAAATTCGTACAAACAAACAACGAGCGGATGGAGCATCGCACTAGACAACATTGGAACCTATGCCAATAACTATTTGACTCGCGCAATCATTGCCAAATTCGGTCTTGCAGCAAACCCTCCTGAAGACAGCGTCTATGCGAGTTTCGCGCCACAAGATGAACGCCTTGAACTTGATGGTGGAAACACATACTCAATTCATTTTGAAAAAGATCAGATACCACCAGCTAAGTTTTTTTGGTCATTAACGGTTTATGACCGTGAGGGGTTTATGATCCCTAATGAGTTGCGAAGATTCGGTCTGCGAAGTTGTGACAATCTCAAATACGATTCAGATGGCTCATTGGATATTTATTTAGGCCCAACAAAAACTGATCAGTTTCCAGAATCAAACTGGATTCCGACTGCCAAGGGCTTAGTCACTGCGACGATAAGACTTTACGGGCCTTCGAGTGACGTGCTCATCGGCAAATGGGAACCACCGGCATTCAGCCGAGTGGCTAATTAGGTCAGATTATGGTCGACTTCAGCAAGGCTTTGTCTAATGCGAACGAGAAGTTTCGCCAGCGTTTTCATTTCAGCCTCGCTCAACTTGCTGAACACAACTTCGCGGACCGTGTCAATATGCACAGGACCATCTTCGTTCAATCGAGCAACACCGACTTTGGTAATTCGAACGATATTGCTTCTTTTGTCAAGTTTCGACTGATTTCTAGTTACCAAACCTTTGGCTTCCATGTCTTGAATAATTCGAGTAACACGGCTTGCCGACAAATTAAGTCTGTTAGAAAGTTCTGTCATTGACATGCCAGATTCTAAAAAAACACCGGCGAGATATGCCAGAAGTGCCGCTTCAGCAAAATTTGTGTGCACTTGCATTTTTGATTTTGTTTGTTTGTCAATCACGCGAACAAGATCGGCTGAAATTTCTACCAACGGGATCCAAAACGACGCCTCGTCATCGGAAAATAACTTATTTACGGCATTCGGTTTTGAAACTTTGTTAGCCATAAAAAAATACTAACACCAGATAAAAAATCAACAGCACCAAAACTATAAATATTTAAAATTCAGAAAGACAAACTATGAACTACAAATACAAAAACAGCGAACGCTTAGATCCACGCTTGCATAGTTTCATTAACTTGATTGGTGATGCGCCTGAGAAAAGAAACTCAACTAGAGACGAAGCCGTCGCCGCGGCAAACACACCAGACGCAATTGCAGGTCGAGAGAAATGGCAACAGTTCGTCAATCTCAGCGACAACGAACAAATTGCACCTTCTAAAGGTCTAAAGATTTGGTCGGAGAAAGTCACTTCACACCCAGACAACAACTCGATCAACCTTCAAATAATCAGACCTGACACAGACGAGATTCTTCCATGCGTCTATTACATTCATGGTGGCGCGATGTCGCAACTCTCGTGCTATCTCGGCAATTATCGTGCATGGGGAAAAATGATTGCCGCCCATGGCATTGCCGTGGTGATGGTTGATTTCAGAAATTCAGTTGGCCCGAGTTCGGTTGAAGAAACCGGACCGTTTCCATGTGGGTTAAACGACTGTCTAAGCGGACTTCGATGGTTGCATGCCAACTCTGAGAAGTTACGAATCGATGCTTCTCAAGTAACAGTGTCGGGTGACAGTGGCGGAGGAAACCTTTCAATGGCTCTCGCAATTAAGTTGAACCGAAGTAATGAACTGAAGTTGATAGCTGGCCTCTATTTATTTTGCCCTTACTTGATGGGCGACTACCCCAACGATGCTTTTCCAAGTTCGATTGAAAATAACAAAATCTTGTTAGACCTCAATGGCAATGGCCCTGTGCTCGGCTACGGAATCGAGCATTTAGAACAGAAAAATCCACTCGCCTGGCCCTACTTTGCGCAAGATGCAGATTTGAAAGGTTTACCGCCAGTTGTGATTAGCGCAAATGAGTGTGATCCATTGCGAGATGAAAATATCTTCTTCTACCGAAAACTTTTAGCAGCGGGCGTTGCCACGCGATGTCGACTAATAATGGGCACCATGCACGGAACTGAAATGTTTTTACCGACTGCTTGCCCAGAAATTAGCCACGACGGGGCAGCCCATCTGGCTTTGTTCGCAAAGAAGTAACCCTGCGCGGGCGGGGCTGGGCTGGGGCGGGCTGTGTGGCCGGGCGGGGCGGTCAGTCGGGTGCGGTGGTTTTTTCGACTTCAAGCGCGGCGATTTGAGTTTTCAGTTTGTCGAGAAACTGGGCTTCGCGCTCAAGACCAACCGCAACCGCAAATTCGATCCGCTGTTGAACGTCTTTGATACTTTTCGCATCCATGCCGATACCTGAAACTTTTTGGCGATTCGACAACGACAGATACAACACCATCGCATTGGCCAGCGGCTCGACATGATGTGAAACCAACTTTGACCACACGAACTCTCTGGTTTCATTGTTGCCGATAAATACTCCGCGCTTATCGGTAACCAAAAACCTGCCCTCATCTATCAAATTCGGTTCGGCTACGCCACCAGAACTTCGGCTTTCAATCAGCCCCACCTCAGATACCATCGCAATCGCATGTTCGTCGGCCTGCAGCACAATGCCGCTATCTGACGACGCGTCAACAGGTTGCTCTTTGTACGTCGAGTAAAAAGTGATTCGCTCTTTTAGGTCGACGATCTCAGCGTCGATAATTGTCTTAGTTCTCGTGACGACCCGTGATGACTTTATTTTTTTAAATTCTTGAACTGGCTTTAGTTTAAAGATGCGTATCGCAAGAAATAGACCCATCGCAAAAGTAAACGGACCTGCGAGACTCGGCGAAATTAGGCCACCAATAAAACTCGCACCCATAAAAAGGGCAATCCGCCACCGCCACTTATCAATGAATAACTTTTGCATTCGGGTTTGTTACTTCATCCCCAATAACTTGCCGAGTTTTGTTCGGCGACCCGAGCGCGACATCGGAATGCCCGTCTTTCGAGACACTCGCCGCTTTGCCTTTGTTACACCCAACGCACGCTTCCATGAAAATGAAATACCAGGACCTAGTTTCATAACACCTCCTCAGGTATTTACTAACTTAGCCGACCCCTGTTCGCGACTAACCGACGGCAAAAATCTTCGCGCTATATCGCGCGTGACCAGAGCAACGGGTTCAGTGGCGACTCAGCGAGCGAACCTGTCGGCAACGAACCCAGCCAACGCTCATTGTCGGCGCGTCGCATCGGGCTGTCGATCTCACCCACCCGCACACCATCGGCAAAATAAATAATCGTCATCACCGAACGCATCGTCGCCGTCTCGTTGGCTGGCGCACCGTGCAGCACCCATCCCGCATGAAAACTCGCGTCGCCCGCACGCATCGGCGCATACGACACAAGATCAAACTTCTCGCGCTCAATCAAACGATCAAAATGCAATTGCGAGTCGTCACCAATTTCAGAACCACCAAGATCGCCGCGCTCATGGCTGCCCGACGCAAACACCACCGAACCGATTTCGTTCGGCACATCAACGAGCGGCATCCACATTGTGATCGTGTTGGTCGTATCGAGTGGCCAATAAACATGGTCTTGATGCCAAGGGGTGATGCCACCGCCAGGCTCTTTAAACAATGCCTGGTCGTGATACAAACGCACGCCGTCGACACCCATCAAATCTGCCGCAACTTTGGCGAATCTTTTGGCCATCACAAACTCGCGGGCCACCGAGTCGACAGTCCACAAATTCATGGATTGAATAAACGCCTTGCCATAAGTGTCGCGCTCACTCATTGGTCGCTCATCGCCGCGCAACAACTGTGTCGCAGTTTTTATCGCCGGCAAATACTCGCTAACTTCTTGCGCCGATGCAAGACCGCGCACCACCGCGTGCCCGTTGCGCGCAAAACCGCCCCGACTCGCCGCGTCAATTTCAATCATGTTGTCAAGCGAGATCATGCGCTGCACAACATGATGTTACTCACCCCCCAAAACCCCCCGCCCAACAA
>JAPKZT010000051.1:0-901 GCA_026393655.1 Actinomycetota bacterium
CTTAGTTCAATCCATTCAGTTTCTTTAAACTCCATCCGTTGCCAATAATCAAAACGCGTTTTATCTGCAGTCGCCATTTTCACTCGCCATGGTTCACGAATAGTGCTCTCAGCATGTGCGATGTGCGTCTGGAACTTGACTGCATTAGCACCAGTGTTCGCAACCAGGTCAATATATTCGTGCGCCGTATGAAGACTTCCGTCGTGGGCTTGTGCAACTTCAGCAATAATTATCGTTTCTGATTTAGACAGAGATTCAACTAATGACATCACAACTCCAGAAACTCAAATTTGCGAGCGAAGTTAAAGCCGAGCTACAAGTACTCAACATTTAGTCCCCTAACGCAATGACGGATATCAAAAATATAAGACGCTGATCTCAAAACTTCTTCATAATCAACTCCGTCATGATCTGTCAGAATCAGCACAGCGTCAGATTTTTTCAGATCAGAAGCTTCTAATCGGTTCGCTAATGTAAATCCTGATTGGTTCACGACTTTGACGAATGGATCATACGCAATTACATCAGCACCATGATCAACTAAATTCTCGATTACATCTAAGGCGGGAGACTCTCTGACATCGCTAGAGTTTTTCTTGTAACTTAAACCGATAACTAGTACTTTTGAGTTTTTTATATCTTTGCCACGATCATTAAGAGCACGCACAAGACGTTGCACAACATAACTTGGCATTCTCTTATTGACCGTTGTAGCGAGCTTAATGAAATCAGAATTTTGACCTGAATTTTGTGCAAACTTCCAAGTTAAATACTCTGGGTCAATTGGTAAACAGTGTCCGCCTACGCCAGGCCCAGGATAGAAAGGGGCAAATCCGAATGGCTTTGTCGCCGCAATTCTGATTACTTCCCAAATATCAATTTTCAAAGCATGTGCGTGAAC
>JAPKZT010000051.1:971-11543 GCA_026393655.1 Actinomycetota bacterium
GTGCAATATTTACCTGCCGATAAGTATTCTCTAAAAGTTTCGCAAACTCAGCTTCGCGAATTCCTGCGGAGACGACGACATTATCGACTATCTGCCCATAAAAATCTTTAACTTTTTTTACCGATTTTTCATCCACACCCGAAATCAACTTTGGCGTAGTTTTTATCGTCCACGATTTGTTACCCGGGTCAATTCTCTCTGGCGAAAACCCGAGCGAGAAGTCATGGCCACAAGTCAGGCCAGACCCTTTTTCTAATATTGGCCTAAGTATCTCTTCAGTTGTCCCTGGATATGAAGTTGACTCAAGAACTACCAGTGATCCAGAGCGAAGATGCTTAGCAATAGTTGAACCGGCTAGTTCTATAAATGAAGTATCAGGGCGATCATCTCTTAATGGCGTCGGCACGGTAATTACTGCAATTTCAAAATCCTTTAGATCGTCTTGTACTGAGGTCGGAAGATAACTATTTGAAGATNNNGATAACTATTTGAAGATAATGCGCTCGCAACTTGTTCATTAGTTATGTCGTCTATCGGCGAAGCTGAGGCCTTCAAAGCCTGTATCTTGCTGTCATCGGTGTCGTATCCAATAACTTTGTAGCCAACCTCTACACATCGCATAGCCAATGGGAGCCCTACATAACCTTGGCCAATAATCACGACCTTTTGCAGATTCAGATCGCTATTTTTACTTAGTGCCACAGTGATACAGGCTAACTACACTCACAGGTCTATGAGCCACATCACTGTCAAGATTGAAATCAACGCCAGCCCTGAACGAGTCTGGCAAGTCGTTGAGCCAATTGAACGCCATGTTGATTGGATGCATGATGCCGTGGCGATCAGTTTTGTGTCCGAGCAAACTCGCGGCGTCGGCACGGCATTTTTATGCGATACAAAAGTTGGGCCGATTCGGCTCACCGACAAAATGGAAATCACACAATGGGTGCCCGGCTCGGCCATGGGTGTAAAACATGTTGGCATCGTCACCGGTACTGGTGTGTTCACGCTTGAGCCACTGGCCAATGGCGCACGAACACTCTTCAAATGGGAGGAAGAATTGATCTTCCCGTGGTATCTCGGCGCTCAACTCGGCGCATTTATTGGCGGCAAAATTGTGTTGAAACAAATCTGGAAGCGCAATTTGCGCGGCTTAGCAAAACTCTGCGAGCAATAACTAGATAATTTATTAGAGATTAAATTAGATCGCGCGCACGAGTGCCGTTGCACCAGCCGCAAGCACGACTACAACGATAAGTGGCGCGCGGCGCCAGGCCGCGATTACCGCCACGGCAAATCCTGCAACTCTCGCATCAATCACGAGACTTTGGCCAATTGAAAAAGTATCTTTGGCGACTAGAGCCGCAAGCAACGCAGCAGGAATCAAGCCAAGACATCGGTCAAACACTTTTGGCAACTGTCGCGAACCCAAAACGATTAATCCAAATACTTTGAATAAATATGCAGTAACCGCTAGCGCGATGATCATCAACCACAAATGTGCTGGTTCCTGATTAATCATTTGCGCAAACCAACCAACACGGCACAAGCCGCAATCAAAATTGGAATACCAATTGGCAAAAATGAAATCGAAATCAAGCACAACGCACCGCCGAGTGCGGCTGCTTGGCGACCAAGTTTTGACCGAAGGTGTGGCAGCAACATCACGATGAACGCGGCAGGAAACGCAATATCTAAGCCGAACTTCTGCGGGTCAATTGAGCTTCCCGCCAATGCGCCAATCAATGTGCCGAGATTCCAAAAACTAAACAGACCTATCCCGGTTGTCCAGAAGGCAATTTTTCTTAGCCGTGGTGATTCTTGAGCAAGTGCCAGTGCGGTCGTTTCATCAATCACGAAATGTGCCGCAAATATTCGGCGAGGCAGACTACCTGCCATTGATTTCGCCGACGACGATAGCGCAAGACCATAAACAAAGTTGCGCGCTGCCAAAACTGCAGCACCACCAAAAGCTGCTGCGAGAGAGCCACCTGCACCGACAACACTCATCGCCGAGAATTGTGATGCACCGGTGAATACAAAAAGCGACAATGCACAGGTCTGCCACACACTTGCACCTGCACTAACTGAGGCGACGCCAAATGACAATGCAAAAACGCCAACTGCTCCGCCCAGAGTCAAACTTGCAATAACTACACGCCTTACTGCAGGCTCAGCTAATGATGTAAAAAATCGCTTCACGCAGAAATAATCTCACTAAAGAATTCCGTGCAACATTTCATCTGCACTTGACCAAGGGTCGCGCGAACGCGACAACATTTCATTTTGAATTTCTTCCCAACGATCACCGGTGCAAATTTCTCGCGCACGATGCTCGAGACGGCGCTCAATTATTGCTCGCAATTCATTGCGCAATCGTTGGTCACGCCGCTTGGCCAGCGAACCGTCAGTCGTTGCATGTTGACGATGCTCATCAATTGCACGCCAGAGATCACCTGCGCCATCACCCGTTGTGCCAACCGTCGTAACGATTGTTGGTCGCCATGCATCACCCGAAAAATCAGATAGTTCAAGCATCTGTTCTAGATCACGACGAGTTTGATCAACACCTGGTCGGTCTGCTTTATTGATTACAAAAATATCGGCGATCTCAAGTAAGCCAGCCTTATTCGCTTGCACCGAATCGCCCCAACCAGGGTTTACAACTACAACGATCGTGTCGGCATTGCGCGCAATCTCAACTTCAACTTGTCCGACACCGACCGTCTCAACCAATGTGCATGGCGAGCCAACTGCGTCAAGCAATCTCACTGCCTCGCTCGTGGCTAGCGAAAGCCCACCCAAGTGTCCGCGTGTTGCCATGCTGCGAATAAATACTCCAAGGTCAGTTGCGTGATTTTGCATTCGCACTCTGTCACCCAAAATTGCCCCACCCGTAAATGGCGACGAAGGGTCAATCGCCAAAACAGAAACAGTTTGCTCAAGAGATCGAATGTGAGTGATGAGCGCAGAAGTTAGCGTGCTCTTGCCTGCGCCCGGCGCACCAGTGATGCCGACAATGTAGCCCTTTCCGGTTTTGGGATAAACCAATCGTCCAACAGTTCGCGCATCGTCACCGCCGCGCTCAATCAGCGATAACAATCGTGCGAGCGCCGAACGATCACCGTTGCACGCCTCATCAAATAATGATGCAATTTCTGGCGAGCGACTTTCCATGTTTAAAAACTACTTTCTAAACCGCCACGACCTCGGTGATGCCATCGATTCGATCACGCATGATCCGTTCAATTCCCGCTTTAAGAGTTTGATCTGACGCTGGGCACGTACCACACGCACCGGTCAGAGTGACGCTCACGACTCCAGTCACCTCGTCAACTTCACGCAAAATAATATCGCCACCGTCAGCCTGAAGCGCTGGGCGAATAACTTCAATTGTTTCTTCGACTTGTGTACGAATTGACACTTAACCATCCTGCCTAATTTGAAGACTTATGAATTTGATTGATGTTTACTTGATGAACCCTCTACGATACGAGGGTGCTTGCTCACCAAGGTGGTTGGGATGAAATTCTCTTAGTTGTCGGACCAATTTTGGTGATAATTGCGGTGTTGTGGCAGGCAACACGTCGTGTTAAACGCGAGTCACATCAGCACCAAGACCACTGAGTCGCCCGACGATGTCGTCGTAGCCCCGATCAATGTGATGAATTTCGCTGATCACTGTTTCGCCGTGTGCAGCCAAACCAGCCACAATCAATGCGGCACCAGCACGAATATCTGGGGCAGTAACAGCAGTGCCAATTAAATGATCAACACCTTTGACCACGGCGTGATGACCATCTATTCGAATATCGGCGCCAAGTTTGCACAACTCTTCGATGTACCTGAACCGACCTGGAAACAGATTTTCAGTCACGACGCCGACACCACTCGCAACCGAGTTCATTGCTACGAGTAACGGCTTGTAATCAGTTGCAATACCCGGATATGGCAAAGTAGCAAAATCAATTGCGTTTAATCGATCAGGAGCAGTAACTCGCAGGCCATCACGACTCGGAATAATTGAGACACCCATATGCGCATATTTATTTATTACCATTTCCATTTGCTCAGATCTCGCACCACGAATCTGAACATCGCCACCAGCAATCGCAACTGCAGCGATGTATGTTGCCGCTTGCACACGGTCATTAATCACTGCATGTCTCACACCTTGTAACGAACCTTTCTCGGAGCCATGAATCGTTAGCCTAGAACTACCGATGCCTTCAATTTGTGCACCCATCGCCACGAGCATGTTGCATAGGTCGCCAATTTCTGGTTCGCGAGCAGCGTTGTCTATGACCGTTGAGCCTTTGGCGTAGATCGCTGCGGTTAAAAGATTCTCAGTTGCACCAACGCTGGCAAACGAAAGTTCAATTTCTGCGCCGTGCAATTGATCAGCGTAGGCATTTATGTTTAAAAGATTTTGCTCAATCGTTGCACCCATTTTTTCAAGACCACTGATGTGCAAATCAATTGGCCGACCACCGAAGTCATCGCCGCCTGGCCAGTTGATGATTGCTCGGCCATAATGCGTTAGTAGCGGGCCAAGAACATTGATGCTGGCTCGAATCTTGTCAACATTTTCAAACGGCGCCTCATACGAGATATTGCCCGTGTTCGTCAGCGAAAGTTCGTGCGGCCCAAGCCACTTTGTTGAAACACCAAGCGCCGTCAACAAATCCGACATCGTGTCAACATCGGCAATCGCTGGCACATTAGTCAGCACATATTCGCCTTCAGCCAACAAGGTTGCCGCCATTAACTTAAGCACCGAGTTTTTAGCCCCAGGAACCTGCACGTTTCCTGAAAGTGGACCCGAACGGCGAACAATTATTCGTGGCGACTCATTATTCATGACATTTCAGTATGCTCCCGCAGTGAGCAGAAAACGCCAAACACCAGCCTTGACGCCTCGACAACGCACGATTCTGTGGCTTCTAGCTTTGGCCTGCTTGCCGGCAACTTATGCCAACACTCTGTTTACACAAACTGTTGCTTATGCAGCACAAGATTTTGGTGTCTCAGAACAAGGACAAGGAATCGGCGCAGCAATAATTCGATGGGGAGTAGTAATTGCGCTTCCGCTTACGGCACTCGCCGATCGCATCGGGCGTAGACGCTTAATTATTTTCTGCGCATTTGGTGCACCAGTAGTTACTGCACTCGGAGGACTCGCACCTTCGTTTGCAATTCTTGTTGCAACACAAACTATTGGACGACCACTTGCACTCGTGTTAACAATTTTAATTGGTATCGTCGCTACCGAAGAAATGTCAAGCGAGACGAGAGCGTGGTCGATCAGCATTCTTGGTATTGCCGCGGGTTTCGGTGCCGGCACAGCAGTGTTTGCTTTACCAATTGCTGATTATTCTTTGGGCGCTTGGCGTGTGATCTATGGATTATCTCTGGTATGGCTAGTGGTTGGCGTAATCTT
This sequence comes from Actinomycetota bacterium, assembly GCA_026393655.1. Taxonomy (GTDB): domain Bacteria; phylum Actinomycetota; class Acidimicrobiia; order Acidimicrobiales; family Ilumatobacteraceae; genus BACL27. The sequence goes on from JAPKZT010000051.1 coordinate 6,412, forward strand.
GCAACGAAAATTGCCGGAGACATTGCGATTCGCTGAACGCCACGAGCGACATCTCGAAACCGCCACACACATTGATCGCCGCCGAATCGTAACTCAAAGTCTTGTTGCGATCTTCGGAAATATTTTTATCGCCGCATCATCTGTATTTCAGGTTCGGTATCTCAAAGATGTCCGTGATTATTCGGCAATCACGATTACGATCTTTGTTTTCGTAACTGGAACCCCGGCGACACTTGGACTTTTACTCGGTGGCAAGTTGGCTGATACTCGCGGACGAAAAAATCTTGCCGCCGTAACTTTTCCACTTGGCGCGATCGTTCTAGCAATTGCGTTCAGCACAAGTGGTATACCAATGTGGATCGCTACTGCTACTGGAGGACTGTGCCTTGCGCTTGCCTATCCAGCAATGGCCGTTTACCGAGGTGAAATGTTTCCGACCTTGCACCGTTCGTTTGCGTCTGGAGTAATTATGACTTCATCATTAATTGGTGGCAGCGTCGGCCTAATCGGAGCAGGAGTATTTCTGGATCGAAACTTGAGTTATGGGCTCGTAATGCGTTGGCTCGCACTTGGACCAATTACAGCGGGCTTGCTGATATTTAAAACTTTCCCAGAATCGGCTCACCGCGAACTTGAAGAGCTCAATCCCGATGATGTAATAAATTCAGAGAGCAGAAATCCACCTAGTAACTAATTCGGCGACTTCGTCATCGCGATTTTTGAGATCGTGACGTGCGCCATCAATGAACTCGTGACTTACTTTGGCGTTAATAATCGACGTCGCTTTTTTTAATTCGTCTACTGTGCCGAACTCGTCACGGGTGCCACTAATAAACATTGTCTCAACATTGATTCGTGGTAAATGCTCAGTGCGCAATTTTTCCGGTTGTTTTGGCGGATGTAATGGGTAGCAAATGCAAACGAGTGCGGCAACATCAAGTTTTTGCGCGGTGTCAGTGATAGCCATACTGCACATTCGCCCACCCATTGAACGACCACCGATAACGATTTGATTTGTCGTGCAACCCCAATCTTTTGTGGCCTCCAGCACTGCATTTTGTACGGTTTTAATTAATACTGGTGCGCGGTCAGGAAAACTTTTACCGGCTATGCGATAAGCAAAGTCAACTCGACGGACGTTTATTTTTGGCTGAGATTGTTTTAGATGATTTTCAATGGCGACAAGTGAATGATGGTTCGCATTTGTGCCCGCACCCGGAAATAAAATAACGCCAGAAATCACGAGCGCAACAAGATTCGGCGCGCTTCGCCGAGATCTTCAATTGATTTACTAGCAGTTGCGATTGCTCCACCGTGATCCGGGTGCACACTTCGCAATACAGAGCGATACCGCTCTTGTACTTGACGCTTTGACGGCTTAATCGTTCCTTCTGGAAATCCAAGAACCTCAAGTGCCCATGCTCGCGGGTCTGCGAGTGCTGAGATACTCGTTGCAGAACTCCCAGCAAGGTACGAAATAAATGAAGCATCGAGCGGCCCTCGCCACCTCATCGAACGATTGATCACAGTCGCTAACGATTTTCGAGACGGATCATCAAGTCTTTCAATCGCATAGATTGCGCCGAGAACTTGCGCCAACGCGCTGCCACTTGCGTCAAACTTAAATTGAAGTTTGTCTTGGTCCCCAACTAATTGATGCAAACTTTTCGTGAGTCCATGCCGATCTATTTGTAGTCGATGTCGCAATCGTGGTTGCACAACTCGTTCACCGCGTTCAATCTGCGCAGTCAGTCGATGTATGTCTGGGACAAGATCTTCATCAATCTCCCCAAAATGCGCAGCAACAACTCCGCCCAACAGAATTCCTCCAAGTCCTGGTGAGTGATCTGTCGGAAGAACAAGATTACCGAGCGATAATCGGCGCGTCGGCGTAAATGGTCGTGAGTGCCAAATTTCAAGTTCGGCTAAAACTGTTTGGGTTTCAGACATTTGAACGTAAAATTGCAAACAGTCGACCGGCAAGATCCATTGCTGTTGATTCGTCAGGTTGCGAACGACCAACAAGTGCTTCTTCAATTTGGATTGCCAGATCTTTGATTTGTCGCCACACTGAATCGCTAATCTCGCTAGGCGCACTGGCTCCGTCAATTTCTTCAAGCAGTCGCTCTAATGTACGAATCGAATTCGTATCCGATGGGTTGCGCGAAATTCTCTGCGCAAGTGCAGATAACTGTCCAAGAACTTTTGTATCGGCGACGTTTACATCGTCATCGTCATCGTCATCGCCGTTCTCATCCTCATCATCGTCGCTGTCGCCGTTGTTGATCTGATTATTGTTTTCAATTTCATCTAACATTTCTTCGACTTCATTTTCAACTGCTGATGCAGCAAGCAGTACAGTTTCTTCCCACTTATGCGCGATGCCCGACTCAATAAGTGCAGCAGTCAATTCGGCGCGAGCATCTGGCGTCCATTCATCCAACTCCCATTCGGTAATCGGCGCGTTTAAATCAAGTTCACTCACGTTCCGAACGCTAGTTGCTTATTGACGCACTGCGACATTGCGCTAACATCTCTGAGATGCCACTTCAACAACGACCCGATCGTAACTTGGCCCTTGAGTTAGTCCGTGTTACCGAGTCAGCCGCGTTGGCCGCCTCAAAGTGGGTTGGCCGTGGCGATAAAAATGCAGCCGACGGCGCAGCAGTCGACGCGATGCGTAACTTGCTTGACACGGTAAATATGGATGGCATAGTCGTGATCGGTGAAGGCGAAAAAGATGAAGCACCGATGTTATTCAATGGCGAACGCGTCGGCAATGGCTCAAAGCCGTTGACAGATGTGGCCGTCGACCCAATTGATGGCACGACACTTACATCGCTGGGGCGCAATAACGCACTCTCGGTGCTCGCAGTTGCTGAACGTGGAACGATGTTTAATCCTGGTCCGTGTGTTTATATGGAGAAGATCGCAGTGTCGGCGGCTGCAGCAAACGCAATTGACATTACGGTTTCGCCAACTAAAAATCTCAAAGAGATTGCTAAGGCAACAAAAAAATCACTCAACGATCTCGTCGTTGTGATTTTGGAGCGCCCACGACACGATGAACTTATTGCCGAAGTTCGCTCGTGTGGTTGTCGTATTCACTTAATTAGCGATGGGGACATTGCTGGCGCGATTGCTGCTGCGTCGCCTCAAGTTGGTGTGGATGTTTTGATGGGCATTGGTGGTACACCTGAGGGTGTTACAGCCGCTGCAGCACTCAAAAGTCTCGGTGGTCAGATTTTGGGCAGGTTGTGGGTCAAAAATGAAGCCGAAGCAAAAGTCGCCCGTGATGCTGGCTATGACTTGTCAAAAGTTCTGACCGTGAATGATCTATGCAGCGGAGAGGATGTTTTCTTTGCCGCTACCGGAGTCACCGACGGTGAACTGCTTCGTGGCGTGCGATACGACTCATACGGAGCGCGCTCGCAAAGTTTGGTAATGCGTAGTCGCAGCGGCACTGTGCGCGTGATCGACACGCAACACCGCGTTGACCGCATCGGCCAATACTCGTCAGTCGAATTCCGCTAACCCACTTTTAAAAATTATTAAAAAGTTAGCGGCGGCGGGAGGGTAGTGCTGTGATGCGGCGAACGAGGCTGCGTGGGGACGAATTTGAAAAGGCTGAGACGCCTTTGTAGAGTGCACCAGGAATGCATAGTGCTTTGCCGCGAGTCACAGCGCGCAAGCCTTCGCGTGCGACATCGGTGGCTTCGAGCCACGCAAAATTTGGCACTTGGCTGGAAATACTGTTCGTGCCAGAAACATCTGAGAACTCTGTGCGTGTGAACCCAGGGCATAATGCAGTGACTCGCACACCGGTGCCACGCAACTCTTCGTGCAGTGCTTCGGTGAAACTCGTGACATACGCCTTGGTCGCCGAATAAACAGTGGAACCAGGACCAGGTTGAAAACTAGCAACGCTTGAAACATTCAACAAATATCCTCGACCGTTTGGCACCATTGCTTTGACAGCAGCATGCGACAAACGAGTCAGCGCCAAAATGTTTACGTGAATTTCGCGCGACAGCCGTTCAAGATCAATTTCGTGCATCAAACCCGAAGAGCCAAAACCTGCATTGTTGACAACTAAATCAATCGGTGTTTTTGATGAGTCAACGATGCGCGCTTCAACTTGCGCAACACCATCAGTTGTTGAAAGATCTGCGACAATCACTTCAACATTTTTGAAACGCGCAGCCAGTGACTCAAGTCGATCGGCACGGCGCGCGACTACAACTAACGACACACCAGACATTGCGAGTTGAACGGCAATTTCTTGCCCGATTCCACTAGACGCACCAGTCACCAAAGCACAGGTGAACGGGTACTTAGCCATGATTATCGCTCGTTAGTGAGACGAACCAGCCGAACTACTCGAATTTGGTAACCCACCAGCAGCAGCCAAACGTGCATGAGCGCGACGCAGATCTGCTTCAACTGTTGCATCGTGCTCGCCACGCATTGCTTCTTGTGCACGTTCTTGTGCAGCGCGTGCACGCACAACATCGATGCTCTCAGCAAGCTCGGCACTATCAGACAAGATCGTCACATGATCTGGCGCCACATCTACGAAACCGCCGTGCACGGCAACATCTTGAACTTTGCCATCAGTCATGTAGATGCGCGTATGGTTTTCGACAAGCGCACCCAAAAAAGTCGCGTGCCCAGGCAAGAATGCAATTTCGCCGCCTTGCAAAGTGCGAGTGATTACTTGGCGTGCTTCACCCGAAAATAAAACGCGCTCTGGTGAAACCACCTCGACTTTGAGTGAACTTGTCTCTGCCATGATGATTGAAACTTACGCTGCCGAGTCTTGAAGCGTCTTAGCCTTAGCCAAAACTTGATCAACACCGCCGACGTTCAAGAAAGCCTGCTCTGGCACATCATCAAGGTCGCCCTTGATGATCGCTTCGAAACTTTCAACAGTTTGTGCTGTCGGAACATACTCACCCTTGACGCCGGTGAAAACTTCAGCAACATAGAACGGCTGGGACAAGAAACGCTGCACCTTGCGGGCTCGCGAAACAGTCATGCGGTCTTCTTCTGAGAGTTCATCGAGACCAAGAATTGCAATGATGTCTTGTAACTCTTTGTAGCGTTGCAAAATTTCTTGCACGCGACGCGCC
>JAPKZT010000327.1:0-5231 GCA_026393655.1 Actinomycetota bacterium
CCGCCACCGAAGTCGCCCACCATATTTAGAGGCGGTACAGGAGCCTGCCCTACTCGACCGAAATGTGCCAACGCTCCAGCAAGCGAAATGTAATTTAGATCATGGCCAGCCGAATTTGCATATGGGCCGTCTTGACCCCAACCAGTCATGCGACCAAACACAAGTTTTCTATTTCGTGCCAAACAAACTTCAGGCCCAATGCCAAGACGCTCCATCACACCTGGGCGAAAGCCTTCAATAAGAGCGTCGGCACTTTCGACTAATTTCAAAAGCGTTTCAATGCCATCCGGGTGTTTCAAATCAACCGCGATATTTTTGCGACCTCGCAACATCACATCCCAGTGCGCACTGCTAACGGTCGCATCACGTACCGCTTGCACCCGTTCAACGCGCACGACTTCGGCGCCCATGTCGCTGAGCATCATCGCCGCAAATGGCCCAGGCCCTATGCCCGCGATCTCAATTATTTTGTAACCAGCTAATGGACCTCTGGATGGATTATTCACAGTGGTCAATTTTTTAACGCGAAGTCAGAAATTAATTCAACCAAAAATCCCCAAAGTGGTTTTGGCATGTCATGCCCCATGTCGTCAACTAAAACTAATTTTGCATTTGGGATCAACTCTGCCGTTCGCTCTCCACCCGAAGGCAGAAACAAAGTGTCGTCCTTGCCGTTAATTACCAGTGTTGGAGTTTCGATTGCGCGGAGCTGCTCGGTTCGACGGCCTGAGGCATAAATAGCAGCAAGTTGGCGGTCCGAACCTTGCGGGTAATACATTCGGTCGAAATCGCGCGCTGCCGACGTTTTCGAAAACTCATCGCTGCGATATTTCTTCGAGTGATACGCCTGATACACGACCGAATGTGCAATGAAACCCTCACGATCTGAAGGTGCCGAAGAGAACAATGCATTCAGTGCCTCCGGTGTTGCCTGCCAATATTCTGGCTCACCTGAAAATGACATCACAGAAATTAGCGATCGCACTCGCGTCGGATGCTCAATTGTCAAAACTTGAGCGATCATTCCGCCAAGAGACACGCCAAAAATATGAGCACGATCAATCTTTAAATAGTCCAGCAATCCGACAACATCGCTAGCCATATCAGAAAGCGTGTATGGCACTGGCGGCATTGGCTCTTCAAGCAACGCCGCTTTCAAGACAGCGTTGAGATCAACTTCAATACCATCAAATTTTGTTGACAACCCGCAATCACGATTATCAAAACGAATTACAAATAAATTCTTGGCCGCAAACATTTTGCAATATTCAGTATCCCACTTAACCATCTGGGCTCCGTGACCCTCCATCAAAATCAGAGCCGGGTTTTTCGGGTCACCAAACGTTTCGTACTCAAGTTCAATAGTCTGAGAAATCTTTGCACGCGTCATATTCTGTCTTTCTTACTCTTGCAATAACCGTTGTTTTTGCGCTTCGAATTCAGCGATTGTTATCGAGCCTCGGTTAAGTAACGCCTCGAGGCGCTCAAGTTGCTCGACAACCGAATCGTAGCCAAATGAACCGTTACCACTGACGTGAATTGCTTCTTGAATAATATTTTGCACCTGTTCAGGTTTTCGAATGTCACTAAATAATTGTTGACCATCTTCACTGGCCGACTCAATCAACAAATCCCCTGCGCCAAGCATTCTTTCAAAGATTGATTGCGCAAAATTGACATTATTGACACGCTCTAATGGAATTTCTACTCCACGTCGCGCCAAGACTCCCTCACGATAAATCACACGCTGCGAAGTCACGACGAAAAACGTAAAATACCATTTCAAGCCAACAAAACAAACTGAGCCAAGTGCTGCAACTAGCGCAACTAGCAGAACACGATCAACACCTATCTTCAACGAAGCATTAGCAATTTCTTGCGCGCGAATATCGGCTATCACAAGAAGAATTACGAGCACCGTCGGCTTGGCAAATACAACCCAGTGAGGGTGCAGATCAAGATGCACGTGCTCATCAGGATTTAAAAGTTTGCGCGAGTATGCCACGCACAGAGTTTATAAGTCCGCACACTCACCGCCTAGCGTTGAGATGTGGCTGCCGAAGAACTACTTAGAGCAATGGACGTCGATCAGCGCGCTGCGGTAACTTGCCCCGAGACGGCCACAGTGATCCATGCCGGTGCAGGGTCAGGCAAAACTCGCGTTCTCACTCATCGCATCGCCTATCGAATTGCCACAGGTTCAGCCACCGCCGAGAGAGTTTTGGCGATCACTTTCACCCGCGAAGCCGCCAGTGAAATGCGTCGACGGCTAATACATCTTGGCGTGGCGCGTGATTTGCAATCAGTAACAGTTGGCACATTTCATGCGATCGCACTTGCGCTTTTACGACAGCGACTCTCTGATCTTCACAAGCCGATGCCGGCAATAATAAATAACCGTCAACAACTTTTAGCAACTGCGATTGGCGATCATCCACTCGCGTCGCGAGCTCGTGAGATACTTATCGAAATCGATTGGGCACATGCACGATTGATTCAACCGGCAACATTTGCGCAAACTGCAAAGCGTTTGGGACGCTACGCACCTGCTCCACACAATGAGATCGCCACGATTTATAAAAAGTACGAACAACTAAAACTGCAACGAAACGTTTTGGATTTAGATGATTTGATTACTCGCGTGATTGAAGCAATGCGAACCGATAACGCTTATGCCCAAGCGGTGCGCTGGCGATATCGACATCTGTTTGTCGACGAAGCCCAAGACATGAACCCCCTGCAATACGAATTATTTGACGCGATTCGCGGACAACGCTCCGACGTTTTTGTGGTTGGCGACCCGATGCAAGCAATTTATGGATGGAACGGTTCAGACAAAAAACTATTTGACGAACTACCTGACAAATTACGCGGCACAACGGTTTTGCATCTGCCAAACAACTATCGGTGCTCACCACAAATATTGGCTGCTGCCACGGCTGTGGCTGCCCATGCGGATCACATACTCAATGCAAAATCGATGCGTCCAGATTCAGAGCCGGTAATTGCGAAGGGTTTCCTAGATAACGAATCAGAGGCAGCCGGAATCGCCACAATGTTATGGAGTTACGCCTCGCGCGGCGGTGCCAACCCGTGGAAGATGTCTGCGGTGTTAGTTCGCACCAACAATCAAGTAGAGCCAATCGTTGATGCTTTGGTTGCCAGCGGAATCCCCGTTCGCACATCGCGACCCGCGCCAGAACTCACCTCAGCAATCAGTGATGCATCACAATGCACCAATAGAAACAGCCTGATGACTTGGGCGACTGATGTGTTCACCGAGTCAACATCCGAAATTCAACGATGGGTTGCTGAACAGTTACAACTTTTTCTCAAACTTGATCACCCAGGTTCGGTTGATGGTCGAACATTTGCATCATGGATGCGCACCAACCCAGCCGAACAACAAGGCCCAGATGGCGTAGAAGTTTTGACATTTCATTCGGCTAAAGGTCGAGAATGGGATTGCGTTGTCGTGGCTGGGGCCGAAGTCGGATTACTGCCTCATATTTCAGCGATTAGCAAAGAACAACAACAAGAAGAAGTACGTTTGGCATATGTCGCATTGACGCGAGCATCACACCAACTTTTTATAACCTGGAGCGAAAGTCGCAAAGGTCGAACAACTGGTCGAAGCTCACTTTTTGCAGAGATTTCTGATTCAGCGCCAGTAATTGATCTCAATGAGATTTCAAAAAGAACTACTCGAGTAAGTGCAAGTGAGCGCGTAGTTTCGCTTGAAGATCAACTTAAAAAATGGCGCAGCAACCGTGCGCGCGTGATCAGACAATTACCAAATGCCGTACTGGCGGATCATGAACTAAATTTAATTGCACAACAAAAGCCCAGAAATATCGAAGATCTTGGCAAAATTGTTGGTCAAATTACGGCGAAGCAAATCGGACCTGATTTACTTTCAATAATCGCTAAGGCCAGCGTTCCGGTCTAATCGTCATGGTCTGAAAGTTATCGCGCTTGTTGCGCTTGTTGCGCTTGACGAATTTCTACCAGACGCGAAAAAACTTCTGGGCGCATTGACACAAAAAGCCCTTTGGCTTCTGCGCATAAAGTTTCTCCGTGATGCAAAGTTCCGGCAACGCTTATCTTGCGACCATCAATTGAAACAACTCGACCTTGAAAGACAACTGGTTGTTTTAGTGGTGTCGGTGCCCGATAATCAACGGTCAAGTTCACGGTCATACCAGGGTTACCACTCAACGACTGCGCCATTCCTAAAACTTCGTCAAAATAAGCGGCGATAAAACCACCATGCACGCAACCTGGCGGCCCTTCATAAGCAGCCGGAAACGTCGCATGACCAACAACAGTCGATTCGCTGCCCCCATCGCCTTCAATGTCCATGCGCATCGGCACCGAAAGCGGATTAATTGCACCAATGATCGGACTGCGATCTAGAAAACTATTCATCGGCGCCAGCGAACCTTCGGCGGGCCCTTCGTAATCATGACTATGTGGTCGAGATTTTAAAAGTGAAACAGCTTGATTGATAATCACTCGCGTTCGCTCGAGTTCTTCAACTGGTGCTGAAGTAGCCAATAATTCATCAAGTACAACTCTTAATTCTTGGGCAATCTGAATTCGCAATTCATCGGTTGGCGAGCGTTCTTCAGTTCGAATATGGAAACCCTTAAATGGATTTGGCAGATTCGCAGGATCAGTCGTTGACATATTCATGGAGCTGTTTATAGACCTGAAGCTAAGACTTTTTCTCGACTGTCATCATCACTGGCACGTGATCACTCGGCTTCTCACCCTTGCGAGCATTGCGGTCAATTTCTGAAGATTTTACGCGCTTGGCTAATGATTTCGTCGCCAATAAAAAATCAATTCGCATACCTTCGCCTTTGTGAAAACTGCCATTGCGATAATCCCACCAAGAGAAAACTTTGGGTTCCGGGTGCATATCCCGAAAAACATCGGTCAATCCCCATTCGCATAGCGAAGCGAACGCTTTACGCTCTGGTGCACTGACATGAGTCGCACCTTCAAATTTGGTGACATCCCAGACATCGTCATCTGTTGGCGCGATATTGAAGTCGCCACCGATCACTAAATCTTCATTCGGCTTGGCGATTTTTTCGGCGTGTTGCTTTAACTTCTTCATCCACTCAAGTTTGTAGGTGTAATGATCATTGTCGAGGGCTCTGCCGTTTGGCACATAGACGCTGACAACTTTGACTCCGCCGCAGGTCGCAGAAATAATTCGCGCC
>JAPKZT010000327.1:5236-15128 GCA_026393655.1 Actinomycetota bacterium
ATCGTTGGCACAAAATTTGGTATTACATTTTCTAAGCCGACACGCGAAATAATCGCCACGCCATTCCACTGACCTTGACCAAAATGAGCAGACTCGTAGCCAAGTTCAGAAAACACTGCAGTTGGAAAAACTTCATTTTTCATTTTTGTTTCCTGCATACACAAAACGTCTGGCTTGTTCTCGCTAACCCACTGAGTCACGCGCTCGAGACGGGCTTTTAAAGAATTGACGTTCCATGTCGCAATCAGCACGCCCTTACCGTACTAAAAACCACGCGTGTGCCGCTTATTCTGCGTTGGTTGCCATCAGCGTTTCTTATGCGGCGATTTTTTCACGACTGCTTTTGGCTTTTGGCGCCGACGCTTGGCTTTTTTAACTTGCGCAATTCGAGTTGTCGCCGTTCGAATCGGACCAACAGTTCGCTGAGTCGGTACGCGGGTAGTAGTTCGCTGAGTAGTTACTGGCTCTACGCCAGACACGGCAAGTTCAACACTTCTTCTTGACGGTGTGTATCCAACAATCACAAGATTCAGCGAAGCCCCGAGTTTCACATGTTCGCGCGCGCTTCGCGGAACTGGGTTCGCCATCAGTCTCATCGGCAGATAGCCCAACACTTCGCCAACTTTCACATAAACACCATGAGATGCATAACTCTCAACAATGCCTTTAAGTTTTGAACCAACCGGATTTTTCTCAACAAAATTCAAAAATGCAGTGAGATCGTTTAGCTTTGGAGTCGGCTTTGAATTAGAAGTCGGCTTACTACTTTGCGCGACTGGCTTTGGTGAGTTTGCAGCAACTCTTGCTGTTGGCGGTGGACTTTTCGGTACCGGCATCGGCCGCGAAGGCGCCCGAACAGCCTTCGCTCGTCGCAGAGTTGCCGCACTTTCTCGGCCAGATTGTTTGCGCACCGGCAATCGCTGAATGAACACCCATCCAACATTCGGCACAGGTTTGCCACCAATAAGTCGACCTTCATCAAACAACCATTTATATTGGTCATGAAATTCTTGATAACTGTCATTTGACAAAACACTTGCTTTAACTTTGTCTGCAATTGTTAATACGAATCCATCACCACGACCAACTGCACCCGCAGGGGGCGCAACAAGTTCATTGTTGTTAATTGCGGCATCAAATTCTGCTCGTTCTTTTCGATCAACCCGATGACCAAATGTTGCATCAACTACGACAGTTATTTTCGTGTCTGGAAACTCATTCATAAACGAGAGCACTGCCTCGTTAAGTTGCTTCAGGCTTGGTTCTGTTCGACCTTCGGTCGCTAGATTCGAACCGTCAACTACAACATGAGTGAACGGTTTAACCACATCTCTATTCAACCACGCTCAGCACGCCAGTAATACAAAGTATCCTGGCATCAATGTTCATGCGTGTAATGGTTTGCTAGCACGTCTCCACCAAAATCGTTTTCTAAATCGCGCCACACCGTATGGATGTGATTTGTTCCTCGTTGAGTATTGTCATATTCAACAAACAATCTTGTGCCTTGTACTCGGTAATAGTGAGGTTCGCTTTTTTCTATTCCACCCGCCCAGAGAAAAGAAAGTTCTTGAATCTTGTCATCACTCAGTTTTGCCCATTCACGATCGGCAACATCATCAGAAATTCGATTGATATAAACCTTCAACAATTCTTTTAGATCGCCACGTTGCGAAATACTCAAATGGCTGGCCGATAAACCCTTCGGAACCCGCGAAAACGAAAGATTACGAAGATCTTCAGCCGTAATTGATAATTCTGCATCCGCACGCATCTGAATCGTTTGCATCGCATCACCTAATGCCCCATCAAACTGTTTTCGCCATATATCCGACATTGGAAGTGCGGTGTCTCCTTCGGTCAATGCACTTCGATTCGCACCAACAATGTCAGTAGGCGGAACCTTGTTTACCACTGCGGTAAGACGCTGTTCGAGTGTTAGCGAATGTATGAATTCTCTTGCCAAGTCCTCTGCTGCCGCCAACGGCCTCAACAAATGGGGTCCAAGTAATCGCGAATTCGCTGGGTCTGCGCCAAGAAAGCATGGAGTCGTTGAAATTATTTCGCCAGCACTCAATGTGAAGTTCAGCGACACATGATGTCCGCCAAATCGCCACGACCAAATGCCATCATCAACAGGCTTTCCAAAGAAAGAGATCCAATACAACAGCGGATCTCTTCCTCGCTCTCGTTCAAATTCGGCGATGAACCCCTCTAGTCGGTCAAGAATATTTTCTAAACCCATGATCGTCGAGACTGTTACATACCCACCCTCTGACAACGCCGTGGCCAATAACTTGTGAACCATTCGATGCTGACTTGATGCCATCTCAGCGAGAGGCAACCCACCATGATTAGTCGGTGTATAAAACCATTTTTTGCGCTCATTCAAATCAGCGAAGTCAAACAATCCTCGAGTTCGCTGAGCATCATCAAAACTATTAAATAGTTCTTGGGCCGCGATAATCATGCTTCGTGACATTGTTAATCCTTTAGTTACCCGGTTGATGTAATCCAAAAATAACTTCTGGGTCCCGTGAATCCCAAGTGTTCAAAAACTGCGACTTTGAACCCACCCGCCGTGTTCGTTCTAAAAGATTTTTCGCAACAGCAAGTTGTGAAAATTGCCAAGCATCAAGTGCATCATTCAGCGCATCGTGTTTTTCAAGTGCTTCGGCAAGAGCCCAACCATCGGCTGCGGCCTTGGCTGTACCAGCAGCGGCATGAGGACGCGCGACAATGCCCGCATCGCCAATTAAACATATTCGTCCAAAAGCCATCTGATCGATGTCGACATCGTAAATAACCTGAACAAAAGGTTCGACCGTGGCAACCACAAGATCGCTAAGTAACTTAGGCAGACAATTAAGTGCCATTAACTTGACTTGCTCAACATTGTGCTGACTTACGAATCCTGGTGGAATTGAAACTTCTCGCAGCACACCATTTTTATCGGTCATCAGAAAATTAAATTCTTTACCACTTGGATAGTTGCAATACCAAACAAAATTAATTAGTCGATCACCAGGCGTAACGCGACCTTCGTGATCAGGAATCGGATAAACCAAAATGTGCGAGCCTGGATATACAAAATAAGTAATTGCGTCACCTAAGCGTTCAATTAACTCACTAGATAATTTTGACTCTGGAACCATCCCTCGCCAGGCAACATAACCCGCATACGCCGACTTGCTTGTTGGCACCAACCTGTCACGCAACAATGAACCGATACCGTCGGCGCCGATCAGAAGATCAGCGGTTATCGACTGACTATTTTTCAACGAAATCGAGACGTTTTCAGAAGACTGTGAAAAATCAACTACCTCAGAATCCAAGTGATATTCGGTCATCCCGAAGTGATCAAGCGTTGACGCATATACGGTATTCCAAGAACTGAAGCGGTATTGATGTTTCGCATCGTAAACCAATTTGCTTTCTTTATCCAGATAACGAATATGTTCAGTTTTGACCGATATTTTATCTATATCTATTGCGGCACGCGTTTGCAGATAGCGATAACTCGCTGGCAGAAAACCGATACCAGCCCCGCGTTGCTCAAGGCGAACTGCAGATCGCTCGTATACCGATACTTGATGTCCCGCATCACGCAACAAGCAAGCGGCCGTTAAACCACCGATCGATCCACCGACGATTGAAACCTTCATTGGCCTAATACGAACCTCTGAATACTAGAAACTTTCGTGAATACTTAGCTTGAGCCGTCACGTCGGTGAGTCTACTCATCGCAAAATAGCTGATTTTTGCAAACTTAAAATTTATGAACTATTCTTAAAATCTGTCAACGACTCAAAGGGGAACAAATATATGGCAATCAAACTCGCTAAGTTTCGCGACGTAGCAAACGGCTTACAAGCCGGTCAGTTTGCAGTCGGAGACCGAACCACTGTCAACTCAATCGCCGACATTGACCCAAAATACAAAATGTTGATGGACAAACCATTCGCCTGCGTTATGGCGGTCATGGGCTCTGACGGTCGGCCAAATCTAACGCCAATGTGGTTTGACTACGAAGGCGACAAAGTTTTAGTAAATGTTGCTTCACAACGCACTAAGACAAAGTGGATTCGCAAAACACCAAAAATCACCATAGTGATAGTCAACCCAGCCAACATGTACCACTGGATGAGCATGAAGGTAACTGTTGAGCGCGAAGTTTTAGAAGACGATGCCAAAGAAGGCGCGTGGGTGACTTCACAGTTGAATCGAATTTGGACGAAGTACGTCGGCCAAGGCGAAGAATACGGAGTTCGTTTGCAAAGTTGACAGCATCGCTACATTCGGCGAACCGGGCTGAGTTTTAAAACTCTTCTAGGTTAATTAAAGTTTTTATTGCCAGTCGGCAAAAGTTTGTTCAAGCAGGCTGGCTAATTCTTGGTCGTGGATCGTCTTTGATCCGGTTGCAGGACTTCCTGACTCAAAGCGAGCGACATGACGCCAGTCAAAGCCTTGACTCTTGATTCCCCAGACAAGGTCATCAACGAAGTGCCACGCACCCATATTCTCTGGTTCTTCTTGCACCCAGACAACTTGTTTTGCATTTGGATAGCGCGCGAGAATTTCATTTAGACCAGCAATTGGAAACGGGTACAACTGCTCAATGCGAACCACTGCAACAGATGCATTTCGCTTGTTGCGCTCACCCATTATGTCCCAGGCAACTTTCCCAGTGCATAAAACTATTCGAGTGATACTTTCTCTGTTGCTCACTGTTGGATCATCAAGAATCTCTTGAAAGCTTCCCGAAGTAAGTTCGCTGACTAACGACCTACTCTCTTTCATTCGTAGCGGTTGCTTTGGAGTCATCACGACGAGTGGCTTTCGGAAATCACGGCGTACTTGACGGCGCAACATATGAAAGTACTGAGCAGCAGTTGTCGGATAGCAAACTTGAATGTTGTCTTCTGCGCACATTTGCAAAAATCGCTCAAGTCGTGCTGACGAATGTTCTGGTCCTTGCCCTTCGAATCCATGTGGAAGCAATAGCACCAAACCATTTTGCTGTCCCCATTTGTCTTCGGCTGCGACAATGTATTGGTCAATCACGATCTGCGCGCCGTTTACGAAGTCACCGAATTGCGCCTCCCACATCACCAATGCATCAGTGTTTGAATGCGCATATCCATATTCAAATCCGAGTGCCGCGTATTCAGAAAGCAAAGAGTCATAGACCCAAAATCGTGCCTTACCGTTCGGCAATGTATCGATTGGAACCCAACGTTCTTCGTTGTTGTAATCAACCAGCGTTGAATGGCGCTGACTAAAAGTGCCACGACGAGCATCTTCGCCCATGAGTCGCACTGGTGTCCCCTCAATCACGAGTGATCCAAAAGCCAGAGCTTCAGCAGTCGCCCAGTCAACATCTTGTTGCGAATTGTAAAGTTGAGCACGAAGCGCAAACTGTCTCACAAGTTTTGGATGCGCACTGAAATCTGGCGGGTACGCCGACAAGTGATTAAATATTTCATCCAGAGTTGAACGCTCAACGCCAGTCTCAACGTGTGGAACCACACCAATCGGATTCGGTGGCGGCGGAACTTTTATCGGAGCCGGTTTGGATGCACGAGCAGCATCAAGCGCTCCTTGTAATTTGCCTTGATAGTCAGAGAGCGCTTGCTCTGCCTGGTCGAGGGTGATATCTCCACGTTTAACAAGAGTCTCAACATAAAGTTTGCGCACACTTCGACGTTCCGCGATCGCCTTATACATCAACGGCTGTGTGTAACTCGGATCGTCACCTTCGTTGTGCCCGTGACGGCGATAGCAAATCATGTCGATTACGACGTCTTTGTGAAAGCGCTGGCGGTAGTCGAAAGCAAGATTTGCAACTCTTACGCAAGCTTCTGGGTCATCACCATTGACATGAAAAATCGGCGCTTGAACCGTCTTAGCAACATCACTTGGATACTTCGAAGAACGCGCATACTGCGGTGAAGTTGTAAACCCAATTTGATTGTTAACGATGATATGCACAGTTCCACCAACGCGATATCCACTTGTATCGCTCATCGCAAATGCCTCGGCGACGATTCCTTGTCCGGCGAATGCTGCGTCACCGTGCAATAAAAGTGGCAAGACGTTATACGAAAGCGGAGGATCAATTCTGTCCTGCGCAGATCGAACCATACCCAACACAATTGGCCCAACAGTTTCTAGATGGCTCGGATTTGCTGACAACTCAATAGGTAGCGAACCTCCCTTTGGTGAAGCGAAAACACCGACGCTGCCGAGATGATATTTGACATCACCAGATCCTTGTACCGAGGATGGGTCAATGTGATCCTCAAACTCTTCAAAAATTTCTTCTAGGTCCTTATTCATGATGTTTGCTAACACGTTCAGACGGCCACGATGCATTGCGCCAATCACCGCTGAATGCATGTTGTTGTCTGCTGATGACGAAAGAATCGCATCAAGCATCGGGATCAGTGATTCAGCACCTTCAAGCCCAAATCGTTTAGTACCTACATACTTTGTAGCGAGAAACCGCTCAAATGCTTCGGCTGCATTGAGTCGCTCAAGCACGCGATGTTGATCAACAACGTGTTCGCCTACACCATGACCTTCAAATCGCTCTTGAATCCAACGCTGTTCTTCGGTCGAGTGAATATGCATGTATTCAACACCAATAGTTCGGCAATATGCATCGCGCAATACACCCAGTAATTCACCCAGCGTTGAACGGTTTACCCCGCCGACACCGCCTGTTAAAAACTCACGGTCTAAATCCCAAAGTGTCAGACCATAAGTTGCGGGGTCAAGTTCGCGTGGCATTTCGGGTGCGCGCCAATGCAGCGGATCAAGGTCAGCAATTAAATGCCCGCGAACGCGATGCACTCGAATCAGGGTTGCTATTTGCATTTGTTTTTCAAGCAGTGCATCTTCGCTGTCGAGTGAATTTGAGTCTTCGCGCCATTGCACAGCTTGATATGGCACACCCAAACTGCTGAATACATCGGCATAAAAATTATGCTCACCGATCAACAACTCGTGCACATATTTTAAGAACATTCCACTCTCGGCACCTTGAATAATCCTGTGGTCGTATGTGCTCGTGATGGCTACAACTTTTGAAACACCGAGACGTCCAAGCGTGCGCTGGTCACTGCCTTGAAATTCTGCCGGATAGTCAATTGAACCGACACCAACTATGACGCCTTGCCCGACCATTAACCTCGGCACGGATTGTTGCGTTCCGATGGTGCCTGGGTTGGTCAGGCTGATGTTCGCACCTTTAAAATCTTCAAGCGTCAACTTGTTGGCGCGAACTTTACGAATGACATCTTCGTATGCGAGCAAAAATCCTGCAAAATCAAGCGTGTCGGCGTTACGTAATACCGGAACAACAAGACTTCGCAGCCCGTTTCCTTTGTCGACATCAACAGCCAAACCCATATTGACATGATTGAACTTCTGAATTTGTGGTTTGCCTTGATCATCGACCGAAAACACATGTTTCAAATTCGGCGCAGAATCGGCAATCGCTCGCACTATCGCATAGCCGATCAAATGCGTAAAACTAATTTTGCTTTCACCACTGCGACCGCGGTAGCCGTTGATCACTTTTCGATTAACTTCAAGAAGTTTTGCTGGCACTTGGCGCACACTCGTTGCGGTTGGCACTTCAAGACTTGCCTGCATATTCGCAGCGATAACCGCAGAAACACCGCGCAGAGGTTCGGGCGCGACGACTTCAAGCGGCAATTGAATTGCTTGTGTTTGCGGCTCAAAATTTTGTGCAACAACTGGCTTCGAAGATGTAACAGTTTGTTTAGCTTGAACAACTCTTTGCAACAAGTTCTCCGACGGTTTCGCCTCCGCTTGAGACTCAAGTTTCAAATTTTCAAGTACCGGCCGAAACAACTCGCCAGTCGGATCATTTTTTGGTGATCCAACTGGCTTGTAGTCACTAAAGAAATCTCTCCATGCTGGCGACAAACTTTCAGGTTCGTCCCGATACCTCTCGTACATCTCCTCTACTAACCAGGAGTTTGCACCAAAGTCGTCGGGGCCAGACTTCTCAACCATAACTTAAATCGTAACGATTGATTATTTAAGTAGAACCTCTGATGCGATCCAAAGAATGAGCCACAAGACACCGCCCGTGATCATCGCGTTCTTGTGCGACTCATATGGCCACAACAATTTGTTTGTTGCAGCAGTGCCGCCGAGCTTACCAAGAGCGTTTAGTTGCAAGATTGCACCAAGCACAACACCGATAATCAACAAAGTCGTCGCGTTGCTTTGAGTTGCATCACCAAACGCCGAAATGTAGAAGTGGCCTGACCCAACCATGAACCACAACATTGAGAAAGAGACGAGAAGCGAGCAATGCTTTTCGACCAGCACCTGCAGCAGCCGGGTCAGCAGCAGCGCCACCCAAAACATTCACGGCGTTGGCAAGAACAACTTTCTGATTTTTCCAAATAACCATCCACACATTGGCAGCCATCAAGACGCCATAAATCATGCCGAGAGAAATCGTCATATTGTGTGCATAATTTTGCAACCAGTAGTCCTTCACAAGACCAGTGATCAACAAACCAGTTACTAAAGTTGCGATTGCAGCCCAACGAAACCACCACAACGCACGACGCGCAACTTTGTCGAGAGTCAGCATTCGAGCCTTGCCCTCATCCCCATAAGCAGCAAGCGCAGGAACCTGCACAAGATTGAAGTAATACAACAAACCAATCCAAGTAATACCCACAACAATGTGCAGATACCTAAACAAAAAATCTCCGATGTAAGCCTGCTTGAATAATTCCATGATGTCTCCCTTTTCGATTTGTTCTATTTTTAATACTTGTTGAATATTAGTTCAATTATAAATTTTAGGATTACCAGACTAAAAGCCATTGAAAACTTACCATAACCAAACGCAAAGCGGTTTGAGTTACGAAGAAACTAGCACGGCTAATCGCCTAGTAGTTTATAAGTCTTATGGCAGCCGAATTTATTTACACTTGCTACAAGCTCGCGCGCTTCTATCCACCAGATCGCACGGTGCTCGAGAACATTTCACTATCTTTTTACCCTGGGGCCAAGATCGGTGTTCTCGGATCAAACGGCAGCGGCAAATCAAGTTTGCTAAAAATCATGGCGGGTCTTGACGACGAATTCACAGGCGAAGCACGTCTAACGCCCGGTTTTTCAGTTGGCCTGCTTGAACAAGAGCCGAAACTCGACCCAACAAAAGATGTTCTCGGAAATGTTATGGATGGCGTTGCGCCGATTCGTGATCTGTTGGCCGAATACGAAAAAGTCACAGCAATGTGGGCTGAACCTGACGCTGACTTCGACAAAGTTGGTGCACTGCAAGCAAAGCTCGAAGCAAAAATTAATGCTGCCGATGCATGGAGCCTTGAACGCAATGTTGAAATTGCGATGGATGCATTGCGTTGTCCACCCAACGACAGCGATGTCACAAAACTCTCAGGTGGAGAACGACGTCGCGTTGCATTATGCAGACTTTTGTTGAGCCGACCAGACTTGTTACTACTCGACGAGCCAACGAACCATTTAGATGCTGAGAGTGTCGACTGGCTTGAAAGATTCTTGCAAGAGTATTCGGGCACTGTGGTCGCAATCACTCACGACCGTTACTTCTTAGACAACGTTGCAAAATGGATTCTTGAACTCGACCGCGGCAAGGGCATTCCGTTTGAAGGCAACTACACAAGTTGGCTGGAACAAAAGCAAGAACGACTTGGACGCGAAGAAAAAGCTAACGAAACTCGGCGACGAACATTACAACGTGAACTTGACTGGGTGCGCATGGCCCCGAAAGCGCGTCAGTCAAAGGGCAAGGCACGACTTGCTGCTTACGACAAGTTGCATGCTGAAGCCCAAGCAGCCGAGCGCGATGACAATA
>JAPKZT010000158.1 GCA_026393655.1 Actinomycetota bacterium
GCGCTCGTGTCTTTGGGGATGTCGCGCGACGATGCGTATCGACTTGTTCAAGAACTTGCAGCGCGTGCAGTTGGAGAATCAACTCAGTTTCGTGAACTGTTGGTTGTAGACAAGCGCATTGACTTAACATCAAAACAACTAGACGAGATATTCGATCTCAAGAAATCTGTCAAACATACAAATCGCGTTTTCGAAGCCCTTGCTTCGAAACAGTTGTAATTGATTTAAATCTAAAGATGTCAAAACTTCCGCCGCTTGACTTAGCGAGAGAAGCATTACGCGAACATATTCTTCTCCATTCATTGAAGACAGGCTCATTCACTCTTAAATCTGGAAAATCGAGCAACTGGTTTCTCGATTCGAAACAAACGGCGTGTCGCAGTGATGGAATCTTGCTTGTCAGTGAGGTTGCATTAGCAATGTTGCCGCCAGACATTGACGCGATTGGTGGGCTAACGATGGGCGCAGATCCAGTTGCATTTGGTATCGCCGCGGTTGCAGCAACACGGGGCAGAGTGTTGCGCAGTTTCAGTGTGCGCAAAGAGAGCAAAGATCACGGCGTGATCGGTCGCATTGCAGGTGCACTGCAGCCTGGCGATCGTGTGGCAATCGTTGAAGACACCGTTACGCGGGGCACTTCGCTGTTCGAAGCCGTTGAAGTGGTTAGAGCTTTCGGCGCAACACCCGTGTTTATAACAGTGATCGTTGATCGGGGCGGCACTTGCGCGGCGATGGCAACCGAAGCAAAAATTGCATACCAACCAATGCTTAGTGCACCCGATCTTGGTTACGCTTTTGGATCATGAACTCTCGTTCAGTTTTTACTAAGTCGTTATTCGTAATTTGCCTGTTGCTTGGCACGGTCGGCTGTTCAAGTTCAACATCTGATTCTGGCGACGACACAAAATCAGAAGTAACATCAGAAGCAACATCAGTGACTGACGAAGTTGTCGAGATATCAGTGATCATTGGTCAAACTTCGGGCTCGGCAGTTGCCTATCAAGCAACACTTGGCTCAACGGTGCGAATCAAAATTCTTAACCCAGACGCTGACGACGAGTTTCACCTGCACGGCTACGATCTTGAAAGCGGAGTTACCCCTGCGGGCCAAGAAGCGATCATCGAATTTACGGCCGACAAACTTGGCACCTTTGATCTCGAGAGCCACGTCACCGGCGAGTGGATTCTCACACTCGTCGTCGAAGAATAATCGTCACAAGACAGCCAAGATTTTTCGCCGCTCCACGCACGATTAATTAATTATCTAGTTTTCAAATTGTGGTCGGGACCGGCGTCGATCCGGTGACCCTGCGCTTTTCAGGCGCATGCTCTGCCTACTGAGCTACCCGACCTGGAAAAGTGCGAACACTCCCCAGCGGTCCCGACGGGACTTGAACCCGCGACCTCCGCCTTGACAGGGCGGCGTGAACTCCAACTTCACCACGGGACCAGATTCTGCTATTGCTGAAACTGATCTTTTGCACCCCCAACGGGATTCGAACCCGTGCCGCCACCTTGAAAATTCGAACCCGTGCCGCCACCTTGAAAGGGTGGTGTCCTAGGCCACTAGACGATGGGGGCAGGGACCTACTATCCGTTGAGAACCCTTGAAATCTATCACCGCTAGTTGCCGAAAAACCTAAGAACTCGCGAAAAGAATTAGGAAAAGATTTATAGCCCTTCACTTTGTGCGCCAACTGTCCATTCAAGTAGCCAGCCCAGGTAGTCATAAAGTTCGCTTTGAACCAACTTTTCTTCGTCTGATTCGGTCTCAGGTGATTTTGATTGCGGTGATTCAATGTTTGGGTCGCCGTAATCAGACTCAGCAATATCTAAAGTCGTGCCGATCACAAGTCGCAACGAATTAATACTTCGCGCAAACGCATCGATTTCTGATTCAGACAGTTCGTTGCTGGCACCGATCACTGTGAGAGCAGTTTCAATTGACGAAAGTCGAGATGCCATCAATTCTTCGCGCATCAAGCGTTGATACTCGGCATCTTTTTTTGCATCGTTGTGGTAGGCCGTCGGAAATAATCTCCGAAGTGACGCATCGTCAGTTGTATTCAATAATGAGTCGCGAAGTTCGGTAATCAGATGTGTCAACACTTCGCAGTGATCTTTCGGTAAGACCAATTTGTATGTGCCATGTTTTGTCCGCACAACTGGGCCCTTATTTATTTTCACAATGTCTCGTGCTCCATCGTTGCCCATAAACCATGCTCGTGAAGTCGGTAAACATCAAACTCGGCGCGCTCTCGAGAACCATTTGAGACAACAGCCCGACCTTTGTGGTGAACATCGAGCATCAATTCAGTCGCTTTTTCAAGACTGTAGCCAAAAAGTTTTTGAAATACGAAAGTTACATATGACATCAGATTGATCGGGTCGTTCCAGACGATGACAATCCATGGCTTATCTGATTTGGTTGCGTCATCAACATCTGGCTCTAAGACCTGGGATGGTTGAACACTGGCTGTTGCCATGTATCTCACCTTTCTATTGTGGCGTAACGGTGTGACTTTTGTTCAGGTTTCTAGGCTCTTAGATTTTGATTTCACATTTTAAATTCGTGACATTATTCGTGACATTATTCGCAAGATTTTAATTTCGTGACGTTTTAAATTCATAGCTAGATCGGTTGGGCTTTGATGCTCAAGCATCGTACGCTTGGCGCGTGACACTAAATGTTCGTCCAGTCGTGCCTTCGCGGTTGTTCTCGCACGAATCAAAGCGTTCGCCTAAAACAATTGTTGGCGGATATATCGCTTTGACCAAACCACGAATCATCGAACTGTTACTAGTTACGACAGTGCCGACGATGGTCTTGGCAGCCGGCAAATGGCCAGCGTGGTCGTTGATCGCAATAACTTTGCTCGGTGGAACTCTCGCCGCTGGCGGTGCAAACACTATAAATATGTATATCGATCGTGACATCGACAAATTGATGAAACGCACACAGACTCGTCCGCTCGTCACTGGGTTAATCGTGCCAAAAAACGCGCTTGTGTTTGCGATGATTTTAGAAGTCCTTGCATTCGCGATTTTATGGACTGGAGCAAACTTGCTTTCTGCTTGCCTTGCACTCAGCGCCACAGCGTTTTATGTGTTCATTTATTCATTGTGGTTGAAACGCACGAGCAAGCAAAATATAGTTATAGGTGGTGCCGCCGGAGCTATGCCAACTCTCATTGGCTGGGCCGCAGTTACAAATCCTGTTGGCTGGGCTGCGGTTTGGCTGTTCATAATTATGTTTCTTTGGA
>JAPKZT010000070.1 GCA_026393655.1 Actinomycetota bacterium
CCGAACCTGACAAACTTTTGCTCGCACTGCATGGCAGTGGACAAGGACTCAGCATTGGACTCGCTGAAGACCGCTTCATTGTTGCCAGCGAACCATATGGCGTTGTTGAAGAGACGCTCAAATATGTGCGCATGGATGGCGAAGCATTGGGCGACCCTGATAATCCGTCAAGTCGTGGACAAGTCGCAACATTGTCTATTGCTAACGCCGGCAAACTCGACGGCATTATTTTGCAGTCTTATGACGGCAGCAAAATTGCGCTCGGTGAAAGTGATATTCATACGGCCGAAATTACAACCCGCGATATAAATCGTGGCGAACACAAACACTTTTTATCAAAGGAAATCGCTGAAGCACCGCAGAGTTTTCGAAAAACTTTGCGTGGCAGAATTGTCGAAAAAAATGGATTGTTAGTTGCCGAACTTGGCGAGGCAGTTCTGCCGAAATTCGTGCGCGACCGTCTTGCATCGGGGGCGATCACAAAAGTTCGCGTAATAGGTCAAGGCACTGCGGCTATTGCTGGTCAAGCGCTGGCACGACTTCTTAAACAACTCGTCGACATTCACTTAAACATCGAGGCGTTACCAGCCAGTGAACTTTCTGGTTTTGAATTAACTCTCGACATGAGTGACACATTGGTAGTCGCGATAAGTCAAAGTGGCACGACAACCGACACGAATCGCACAGTAGATCTTGCTCGCGCGCGAGGTGCAAGTATTTTGGCAATTGTCAATCGTCGTGGCACTGAACTTTCAGTTAAGGCTGATGGCGTTATGTATACATCTGATGGTCGCGATGTTGAGATGAGCGTTGCCAGCACCAAAGCCTTTTATTCGCAAGTTGCAGCAGGCGCTTTGTATGCGTGTGCGTTATCGAGTGCCGCGGGCAAGTCAAGCGACAAGGCGCGACACGAGTTGCTTGCTGGGTTACGCACGATTCCAGATGCTTTAGTTGAAGTTCTTGAAACGCGTCCGGCAATTGCGGCGGCTGCCAAGCAGTTTGCGTCTGCGCGTCGTTACTGGACAGTCGTAGGTAATGGGATGAATACGATTGCGGCGCAAGAGATTCGCATCAAATTATCTGAGCTCTGTTATAAATCAATTTCTAGTGACACCACTGAAGATAAAAAGCACATTGATCTTTCGTGTGAGCCGTTGATTTTTGTCTGCGCGACCGGGCTACTTGAAGGTACGGCATCAGATGTTGCTAAAGAGATCGCGATTTACCGAGCTCACAAAGCGCTGCCGACCGGGCTACTTGAAGGTACGGCATCAGATGTTGCTAAAGAGATCGCGATTTACCGAGCTCACAAAGCGCTGCCGATTGTTGTTGCGACTGCTGGGCAACATCGATTTGATGCGGCGGCAGCTGTGTTGCTTGTGCCCAATGTCGAAACAAGCCTTTCGTTTATTTTGAGTGTGATGGTTGGACACTTATTTGGCTATGAAGCGGCGCTATCAATTGACGCACTTGCTCGTCCATTGCGCGAAGCGCGCGAAGTCATAGAGCATGCTGTCGAACGAGGCGGTGATGCAAATGAATTGCTTTCCAAGATTCGGGCCTTGTTGCCTGTGCCAGCAACTCGATTTACTGATGCACTATCAACTGGTAGCTACGACGGCAATCTCGAAGCCAGCACTGCAGTGCGAATCGTGACAATGTTGCGCGACACTCTCTCGAGTGATCCGGTTCAGGCATATCAGCAAACATCCGGCAAGATTGCCTCGCCAGAATTATTGTTAGACGATCTAACAAGTGCGCTAACTCGTGGTGTAGATGAACTGACACGTCCGGTAGATGCAATTAAACATCAAGCCAAAACTGTGACTGTTGGAATTTCGCGCAGCGACGAAGGCTTGTTTGATCGGCCGTTGGTCAAGGCGCTGTTAGAAGCTGGCGTTGCCCGCGAACGACTTTCATATCGCGTATTAAAAATCGTCGCCGATCTTGACGCTGCCGTAAGTTCAGTGACTGGTTTTACTCGATATGGCATTGAGGGCGACGTAAAGGGCACGATGGGCACGATCACAATCGTTGATCGCGGCGGAATGTCAAAAAATCTTCCGTCTCGTGTTGACCGCAACGCGCAACTAGTCGGCACCAAGCGTCGAGTTGCTAGTGAGCAAGAAGTTCTCGTTGCTCGTGGTCGCAGTGATAATCGCACCGTGATAATGGTTCCTGAAACAAAAGGTGGAGAAACAACTGGTATCACGTTGTTGCATGTGATGTTTCATGATCGACTCGCCGCAACTGCGATGCGTGCTGTGCTGCAAGGGTACGACCATCGATATGACCGACTCGTTGACTGGGTAACAGAAACTGAAGGCTCATTTAGAGAAGATCGTCTAGCCGAAGTGCCAGTCGCTGATTTGTTGATTCTGCCTATCAGCGAGATGGCCGACCATTGGCGTTCGAGTTAGAAAGTTGTAACAGATGATCGGCTTGGGTATTGACGCAGTCAGTGTGCCGCGATTTCGTGACGCACTAGAGCGCACTCCAACATTAAAGACACGAGTGTTTACCGCTCAAGAGCTTGACTCTCTTGCGACTCGCAAAGATTTGGCACCAGGATTGGCAGCACGATTTGCAGTTCGTGAAGCAACAATGAAAGCGCTTGGCGTGGGACTCGGCGCATTTGATTTGCAAGATGTTTCAATTCGCAGTCGCGCTTCGGGTTCTCCAGAATTAATCGTTACAGGCCGAGCGGCAGAAATTGCTAACCAACAAGGTGTCACTTCTTGGCATGTTTCGCTTTCGCACACTCACGACATGGCTGTTGCCGTTGTCGCTAGCCACTAAGTTCAAAGGCGTTTGGCAATGAGCGCAATTGATCGTTGGGCTTGGGCTGAGATTGATTTGTCGGCTCTGAGCGAAAATGTTAAAACTCTTGTTAAACAAGCAGGCCGCGCAGAAGTTTGGGCAACAGTTAAAGCAAATGGATATGGACACGGCGCCGTTGAAGTTGCGCGAACTGCATTGGCGTCTGGTGCTAGTGGACTCTGCGTTGCACTTGCCGACGAAGCCCATGAATTGCGCCAAGCAAAAATTACTGCACCGATACTTATTGTTAGTGAGCAACCTGAAACCCAACACGAGCAGATGCTGCGTGATGATGTCGCTGCGACGCTATATAACGAAGCAACTATTTCGAGTTATGCCGCCGAGGCTGCGCGACTTGGTGTTATCGGTCGGGTTCATCTCAAAATTGATACCGGTATGCATCGTGTTGGCGTACCAATCGAAGATGCATTAGCACGGGCAAAGCAAATAAATGATTTGAAGTCGCTAACACTTGAAGGCGTCTACACGCATTTCGCTGCTGCTGATTTGCCAGAACATTCTGCGACAGATTTGCAAAGGCAAAAATTTGCTGAAGTCGTTAAGGTGTTAGGACAAAACTCGTTGCGACCCAAATATATTCATACGGCTAACTCGTCTGCGGCGATTCGTGAGATAGATAGTGGTTTAGATAAAGGTATCGGTATAGCGCGAGTTGGTATTGCGATGTATGGCATTGCGCCAAGTATTGAACTCGAATCGCATGCCACAAAACTTAAACCGGTGATGTCGATTCATGCGCGTGTCTCTCACGTGCAACATCTCAAGGCTGGCGAGGGTATCTCGTATGGTCTGCGCAGCAAACTCGAACGCGATTCAACAATTGCGACACTGCCGATTGGTTATGCCGATGGCATATCCCGACGACTTTGGAATGTTGGTGGCGAAGTACTTATTAGTGGCAGGCGTTGCCCGATTATCGGTGTCGTAACGATGGATCAACTGATGGTTAATTGCGCGGATGCTCAAATCAAAATCGGCGACGAGGCAGTTTTGCTCGGTACACAAGGCACTGAAACAATCACCGGCAATCAAATCGCAGCGCGGCTTGAGACGATTGGCTACGAAATTGTCTGCGGTATAAGTTCTCGAGTTCCGCGACGCTATGTCGATGCGAAGAAATAATCAGTGAAATTAACGATAAATACCCTGCAAGATACCGCGCGGCTAGCAGAGATAATTGCATCGCACTCGCGACCGCGCGACATGATCTTGCTTGCCGGCGAAATGGGGGCAGGTAAAACAACTTTTACGCAAAGTTTTGGCAGAGCACTCGGTATCACCGAACCGATTACTTCGCCGACTTTCAATTTATTGCACAACTATGGCACTGGTCGCATGTCGTTACATCACGCTGATTTGTATCGCCTCGAACGCACTGGCGAGTTAGCTGACCTCGGACTCGACGAATTGCAAGACAGTGGGGGCATAGTGATTGTCGAATGGGGTGACATTGTCGGTGAAGATCTTGGTGATGCGTTGATCATTCGCATCTCTTATTCTGTCGATGTAAATGCAATTGAATCAAGAATAATAGAAATTGATCTGCGCGGATCACAATGGGCGAGTCGTTGGCAAAAGTTGACTGATGAGCTTGTAGCGAAACTAAACAATTCTGTGCGAGGCTGATCCTAATGATTGTTCTGGCAATTGATACTTCGACTGATGCTGTAAGTGTGGCAGTTAGCAATTCGAAACAATTATTGGCTAGCGGTCACGTGCTTAGCGATCGCCGCCACGCGGAACAACTCGCGCCGATCATCAAGAATGTCTGTGAGCAGGCAGATATTTCAATGCGTGAAATTGACGTTGTTGGTGTTGACATTGGCCCAGGTTTATTTACTGGTATGCGAGTCGGCATCGCTTCTGCCA
>JAPKZT010000015.1 GCA_026393655.1 Actinomycetota bacterium
ACTAGCAAACAGAAAAACGGCAACAGTCAGAAAAACAATACGTCTAAAACCCTGCACCGAGCACCCCAAGCTTCATTTAGAACAAAGTCTTAGGACTTTGATTAATGAATTGTATTACAAATTTTTGAAGTGAGATTTGAAGCGAGTTTTATAGTTAGACAGTTGCAGTTTCACTGCGCAGAGCCGGGTGAATCATGTTTTCACGAGGCAGTGCAATTGGCAGGTATTCGCGGATCTTGGCATCAACTTCTTCGGGTATGTGGCTCGGGAAGTTGTTGTCGAGAACTTGCTTGACTTTGGCGATCGCCACATCAATGATTTGTGGTCGACCGACTTCGTTCCATTCTTTCGGGCTCAAACGGTCGCCAACAGCAGGGTAGATGTATTCGGTCTGCATAATGTCAAGAGTTTGTTTGGCACCCAAATAGTGACCCGGGCCGCCAATAACTGCGGCACGAATCGTGTCAACTGACAAAGACTCGTCAGTAACTTCGATGCCTTTAATTGTGCGTTGCACTGCACCGACGATGTCGTTGTCGAGTACAACTCCTTCAAGCGAGAAGCCGAGCAAACTGCCGTGCATGCCGGCTGATTCATAAATCAAGTTCATGCCTGCATTGCCAACGAGCGCGTGGTTGTAACCTTTTTCTGCACCGGCTTGCGCATCTGGAATCTTTGAATCGCTGATGCCAGATGACGTGCCGCCAGTGAGATCATAGAAGTGAGCCATTTGCGCGCTCGCTGCAGAGAGAATCGCCTGTTCTGGGCTACCACCCGACATTGCGCCTGAACGCAAGTCAGAAACGAAAGACCAAGTGCCAAATATCGCTGGGTGACCAGGCACAAGCGCATTGACATATGCCAAACCTGCGAGTACTTCTGCAGTTTCTTGAACGAGTGCACCGGCAAGGGCTGCTGGTGCAGTTGCACCGGCTTGACCAGCCGACAACAATAACACGGGCATTCCGCCGTAAACCGCAGTCTCTAAACAACGACACGCATCTGTGGCGAACTTAAGTGGAGGAACTACAAAGCAATTCGACTGACTAACAAACGGACGAGCACGCCACTTGTCTTCGCCACCTGCGATGTCGTGCAACATTCGCAACGACGCATCTAGGTGATCTGGGTGTACCCAAGATGTACCAACGTGTTTTGTTGTGCCGCTAACGCTCAGATAGCAGGTGTTGATATCCATTTCTGCTGGGTCTGGCAAATCGCGTGGCACTACTGTTCGCTGATAGAAGTGGATGTGCTCCATCTGGTCAACAAGTCGCGCAATGTCATAGGCGTCTTGTGAGACGGATTCGCGGTACTCGCCGGTCTTTGGGTCAACGATGTAAACAGCCGCACCCGCAGTGCCAAAATAAACTTTCTTACCCGAAGGTTGCATATCGTATTTTGGATCTTGTCCGTAAAGAGTAAAGTTGCGCGCGGCAATTGAGAGAGTGTGCTCGATCAAACTGCGTGGAAACAACAATCGACCTTCTGGTGAAAGTGTGCAACCAAGTGGCAACAGCGCGTCAAGACAAGTTGGTATCGCATCTGCAAGGCCGATGTTTTCTAAAACGTCAATTGCTGCATTATGAACTTTCAACACTTCAGCATCTGTTAGTGGCTTATAGCGACCGCTCTCCATGCCTGGGTTAACTGGTCGAATATCGAGTGCGAGTGGTGCAGCGCGAAGTGCGCGACGAGCGCCTGGGCCGCCACGGCGGTTTGGTTGTTGTGAACTGGTCATTTGATAATCCTATTCTCTGGTTAATTGCTAAGACTTGATTCGTAAGCTTTTCGGGTCGTAAAACGGATCTAGCGAAGCAGTCGCCTTAATTCTGTCACCAGCAACCTCAATTTCGTATTCTGCATCGGTTATAAAGTTTTTATCTGCGATGCCATTTTTATTGGAAACATAACCCATTCCGAGTGATGCGTTCAGGGTGTGACCAAACATACCCGAAGTGATGCTTCCAACTAGTTCGCCATCGCGCCAAATCGGTTCGTTGTGATAAAGCAATCGCTCTGGGTCGGCAAGCGAAAACTGCACCATGCGTTTGTGTAGCCCTTCCTCTTTTTGCTTGGCGAGTGCATCGCGACCGATGAATCCGCCTTGTTTGTTCATTGCGACAACAAAACCAAGCCCGGCCTCAAGTGGTGTGTCGTCTGGCGAAACGTCATGTCCCCAGTGGCGGTAGCCCTTTTCGGTTCGCAACGAGTTGAGCGCGTGATAACCAGCATGTTGCAGACCAAACTCTTTGCCCGCATTTGTTATCGCGTCAAACACACTCATTGTGAACTCTGTTGGAATGTATATCTCCCAGCCAAGCTCGCCTACGTATGTGATGCGGTTGGCTCGCACTCGCGCATACGCCAAGTCGATTATTTTTGATGTGCCAAAAGCAAATGACTCGTTTGAAAGATCGTCGGGAGTGAGCGACTCGAGTAAGGCTCGTGAGTTTGGTCCCATCACGCTCAAGACCGATTGACCTGAAGATACATCAATCGCCATCGCCCGAGCTTTAGTCGGGATGTGATCGCGTAACCAAGCAAAGTCGCGAACCTGTGTGGCTGCGGCAGTGACTAGTAAGTACGAGTCAAGTGCTTGGCGAGTAACTGTGAGATCGGCTTCAATGCCGCCAGTTTCGTTTAGCCATTGTGTGTAGACGATCTTGCCAACAGCGACATCAACTTCGTTGGCGCAAATTTGATTGAGCACCGACATCGCGTCTGGGCCTTGCAAAATAAATTTGCCGAACGACGACTGGTCAAACAAACCAACTGCGTTGCGCACCGCGTGGTGTTCTTGCGCGCTGTAGCCGAACCAGTTTTGCTTGCCATATGTATAGACATATTCTGGTTTTACGCCACTTGGGGCAAACCAGTTCGTGCGCTCCCAGCCGGCGACTTCGCCGAAGCAAGCGCCACGCTCGGCGAGGCGATCATGCAATACAGATTTGCGAACACCACGTGCGGTTTCTGGTTGTCTAAATGGCCAGTGCATTGCATAGAGCAAGCCGAGTGTTTCAACCGTGCGGTCGTGCAGATATTTTTTGTTGCGTTGATACGGCATCGAGCGACGCACGTCGACGTCCCACAAATCCATCGGAGGACGACCGTCAAGAATCCAGTCGGCGAGAACTTTGCCAGCACCACCCGACGACTGAATGCCGATCGAGTTGAAACCTGCTGCCACAAAAAGATTTTCAACATCTGGTGATTCGCCGAGCAAATAGCGATCGTCTGGAGTAAACGATTCTGGACCGTTAAAAAACAATCTGATGCCAGTTTTGGCAAGCAACGGCATGCGATGTGTTGCGGCTGCAACCAATGGTTCGATGTGTTCAAAATCTTCTGGTAGCGATGTGAATGAGAAATCCTCGGAGATTCCTTTCATGCCCCAAGGTTTAGCAACTGGCTCAAACCAACCGACTAAAAGTTTGCCTGCATCTTCTTTGAAGTAGCCGCAACCATCAGGGTCACGAAGCACCGGCATGTTTGGAGAAATGTCAGGCACCGCTTCGGTGACGATATAGAAGTGCTCGGCGGCATGTAGCGGAACAATCGCTCCAGCAGCATCGGCAAGTTCGCGAGCCCACATACCTGCACAGTTGACAACAAACTCTGCGCGAATTTCGGTTTGCGCTTTATCGCCGTTGTCGAGTGTCGCTTTTACGCCAACTGCGCGACCATCTTCAACAATTATTGAGTCGACTTTGATGTTCTCAATTATCTTTACGCCAAGTGCACGGGCACCTTTGGCGAGAGCCTGTGTCGTATCAATTGGGTTGACAACGCCATCATTTGGTAGGTGTACACCGCCAACCAGATCGTCAACTCTTGCCAGTGGAAGCAACTCTGAAATTTCTTTTGGTGAGACAATATTTACATCTAGCCCGAAAACGCGTGCCATCGACGCACCGCGTTTCAGTTCTTCAAATCTTTCATGGTTTGGCGCAACTGCAACAGAGCCGCGTTGTTGAAACCCAGTTGCTTGACCAGTCTCGGCTTCAAGAGTCTTGAATAAATTCGTCGTGTATTGCGCAAGTCGAGTCAGGTTATGTGTTGCCCGTAATTGGCCGACAAGTCCGGCAGCGTGCCAAGTTGTGCCACAAGTGAGCTGTTTTCGCTCAAGTAGCACGACATCTGTGCAACCGCGCAACGCTAAGTGATAGGCAACGCTGCACCCAACAATGCCACCGCCAACGATTACGACACGAGCACTCTTGGGTACGTCAACCATTTGGCACCTTATTCTTTCTGAAGACTTTCTGGATTATTTCTGAGAATTTGTCAACACACTCGGGGATTCTTTAGCATCGTCAACGCTACAGTTTGGCACTGAAATTTGAAAAACGACTAGACGAAAAGATTGGTTTTAGATCATGGGCGAGCGAGCAAAAATTGTAATCATCGGTGGCGGAATCGCTGGCTGCAGTGCTCTTTATCACCTCGCGAAAATGGGTTGCACCGATGTTTTGTTACTTGAACGAGACGAACTGACATCTGGTTCTACATGGCACGCTGCTGGCAATGTGCCGACATATTCAACAAGTTGGAGTGTGATGCAGGTGCAAAAATATACTGCTGCTCTATATCGCGAACTTGCAACTGATAAAGATTTTCCGATTAGTTATCACGTCACTGGCTCAGTTCGCCTCGCGCACAGTGAAGAACGCATGGCCGAGTTTCGCCACGTTAAGAGCATGGCGCGTGCCAACAACATGGAGTACGACATGCTCACTCCAGCAGATTTGGTTGACCGATATCCGCTGATTAAGACGCACGATTTACTCGGCGCACTTTGGGATCCACTCGACGGCGACATCGACCCCTCGCAAGTTACTCAGGCGATGGCTCGTGCTGCACGCGCACTTGGTGCGCGTGTGCGTCGTAATGAGCGAGTGACTGCATTGCGTCAGCACAAAAATTATGAATGGACAGTTACGACAAATGCAGCGGGCGTCGAAACCGAGATCGACTGCGAAATTGTTATCAACGCTGCTGGATATCGCGCAGGCGAAGTGATGCAACTTATTGGTCGACATCTGCCGATCATGACAATGGCACATCAATATTTAATTACCGAAGAGATTGACGAACTTGCGGCACGAAGTGAGCCACTGCCATTGCTTCGTGACCCTGACACTTCGTATTACTTGCGTCAAGAGCGAAATGGTTTCATTCTCGGGCCATATGAGTGGCAAGCAACGCCGATGTGGCTCGACGGAATCCCGGATCAATTCGCAAACCAATTGTGGCCAGACGAACTCGAGCGTCTTGAAAAACAAATTCTTGACGCAGGCGAGCGAGTGCCAGTTTTGGCAGATGCCGGTATCGCGCGTGTTGTCAACGGACCAATCCCTTATGCACCAGACGGCAACCCATATCTTGGGCCTGAGCGTGGCATGCGAAATTTCTTTCATTGCAACACATTTAGTTTCGGTATCGCGCAAGGTGGCGGCGCTGGCAAAGCAATTGCCGAGTGGATTCTTGATGGTCGCCCAGAATTTGATTTGTGGGCAATTGACCGCCGCCGTTACAAGGCATACGCGACAACGCAATACACGGTTGATAAAGCAGTTGAGGTTTATCAAAACGAATACGCGATGGGTTTCCCTTTTGAAGAACGCCCAGCGTGTCGCCCTGCGTACATGTCTCCGTTATACGAGCAACTAAAGAAAAAAGGTGCGGCCTATGGTGCTCGCGGAGGATGGGAGCGACCAACTTATTTCGATCCAAAGAACGAAGTAACAGATCACTCACTCTCATTTTTTAGACGCAACGGCTGGCGCACAGTTGTTGCTAAAGAAGTACACGCAGCGCGCAACGGCGTAGCAGTTCTTGACCTGCCAGGCTTTACAAAAATTGAAGTCAAAGGTTCAGGTGCATTCGCGTATCTTGACAATCTGCTGTGCACGAAACTGCCGAAGGTTGGACGCATAAGTCTTGTCTACGCATTGTTGCCAGACGGCAAAGTATTGAGCGAGTTCACAGTCGTTCGAGTTGCAGAAGATAGTTTCTATCTCGTTGGCGCTGCTGGTTCTGAATGGCATGATCTTGACGTTCTTGAGATGGCATTGCCGACTGATGGTTCGGTGACGCTGAAAAATGTCACCGCCGATTACGGCTCAATTATTTTGGTCGGGCCACGATCGCGCGATGTGCTTTCGCAAGTCACGACAACACCGATCGACAACGATTCTTTCAAGTGGTTGTCAGCGCAGATGATTGATACGGCTGTTGGTCCAGTTCGTGCATTGCGTGTGAACTATGTTGGCGAACTCGGTTGGGAGTTGCACGCATCGAACGACTAGATGGTTGCGCTTTACGATGCAATTTGGAAGGCGGGCGAGAAGTTTCAAATCGCCGACATGGGCATTTATGCAGTCGACAGTTTGCGTCTTGACAAGTGTTATCGCGGATGGAAAGCCGACCTCGAAATCGGATTCTCGCCATTTGATGCTTCGCTAGATCGGTTCGTTGATTTAACAAAACCAGCGTTTGTCGGTCGCGATGCACTGATCGCCGAGAAAGCTCGCGGTTCGGCGTATCGATTTGTCCCGATGATTCTTGACCAAGATGGCGATGCTGATGCGCCGTTTTGTGCGTCAGTGTTCAGCGGCGAGAAGCGAATTGGAATCATCACTTCTGGCGGATGGAGTTTCACGCTAAACAAGAGCGTGGCGCTTGCATATGTCCGACCAGAGTTTGAGGCGCCAGGCACAAAAGTTGAGATTGAAATTTTCGGCACTCGACAATCGGCGACGATTGGTCTCGAGCCATTATTTGATCCCAAAAATGATCGGCTCAGATCCTAAAAGTACTTCCCAAAAGGTATTAATTGAACACTCTTGGTCTATTATGTGGGGTCTGACTTTAGAAGGGTTGTTTAGTGAAATTTAAGCCGAAAAAGGGTGACACAGTCATCTATCCGCAACACGGTGCGTGCGTAGTTATAAATATGAAGCGGATGAAGGCGTTCGGCAAAACCCAAGATTATTTAATACTCAAAACAGTGATCAATGAGATGACATTGTCGATTCCTGTTGATCAAATTTCAACTGTCGGTGTTCGTCCGCCAGTTTCGTCGAGTGAACTTCAAGACTTGGTTTCTGTACTCGCCAAAGCAGACCCTCGCGTACCCGCAAACTGGTCACGCCGTTTCAAGAACCACCAAGAAAAACTTAAGAGTGGCGATGTTTATCAAGTTGCTGAGGTTGTGCGCAACCTTGCAGCCCGCGACCGTGACTCGGCTTTGTCGGCAGCAGAAAAAACTATGTACGACCGTGCACGTGTCAACCTAATTTCCGAGATTCAACCAGCACTTCGAGTAACAACCGAAGAAGCAGAGTTGTATCTTGACAAAGCACTTGAAAAAGGCGTACTCAAACCTGCCAAGCCGGTTGCTAAAGCCGCAGCAAAAAAGGTCGCGAAACCTGCCGTTGACGCAAAGCCGAAAGCAACGGCATCTGCCAAGCCAGCCGCCAAGCCAGCCGCCAAGCCAGCCGCCAAGGCAGCCGCCAAGGCTGCCGCTAAATCGCCGGCTGTAAAAGTAGCGAAAGTCGCCAAGGCTGTCGCAAAAAAGATTTAAATATGAAAATCGGATTCTGCGGACTCGGCGTCATGGGCTCACCTATGGCACGACATCTTGCATCTAAGGGTCACGAACTAACTGTTTATAATCGCAACTCCGAAAAAGCAAAGCAGTGGGTCGTTGCGAATGGTGGGTCATTAGCTTTAACGCCTCGCGAAGTTGCTCAAGCGAGCGACATCGTTATGGTTTGTGTCGGCAACGATGACGATGTTCGCAGTGTTGTGCTCGGCGCAGACGGTGTACTTGCTGGTCTCAAGACCGGAACGGTTTTGGTCGATCACACAACAGCGTCGGCAACTTTGGCGCGCGAACTTTCAGCACTTTGTGCGACTAAACAAATCGGTTTTATTGATGCACCGGTTTCTGGTGGTCAAGCGGGCGCAGAAAACGGAGCACTAACTGTGATGTGTGGTTGCGATGATCAAAAAGTTTTTGATCGCGTGCGACCTGTGTTTGATGCTTACGCCAAAGCTTGTCAACGAATGGGCGATGCAGGTGCGGGGCAGTTGACCAAGATGGTCAATCAAATTTGCATTGCCGGCGTTGTCTCGGGTTTGGCTGAGGCGCTTAACTTTGCCGTTCGCGCAGGGCTCGATGCCGATCAAGTTGTTGAAGTTATTTCTAAAGGTGCGGCACAGTCGTGGCAAATGGAGAATCGTTCAAAGACGATGGTTCGCGATCAGTTCGAATTTGGTTTCGCCGCGCAGTGGATGCGCAAAGATCTTGGCATTTGTTTTGATGAGGCAAACAATAATGGTTCAGATTTAACAATGACCAAACTTGTCGACGAACTTTACGCCAAAGTCGTAGCTATGGGCGGCGCACGCTG
>JAPKZT010000090.1 GCA_026393655.1 Actinomycetota bacterium
ATGCCCTGGTTTGTTAGTCATGTTGACGCAAGTGGCATTAAACAACTGCGACAAGAATTCGTCAAAAATAAAATTCGTGTTCGCTCGGGTACGGCACTTTGGCTCGGTGATAAATCAATGACTCACCTGATGGCCGATGTGCTTGATATTCGATCTGTCGGTCAGGGCGAAACCGCTGGTTATCGAAACGTGAAAATCACACAAGACGGTGCTATCGCAATGATCGGTGCCGGCACAAGTCATGGCGTTCATCTAGTTGGCGCAGAACTAAGCCCATTTCATTTCGATCAACAGCGACTTGAACTTGTTGAGCCACCACATATGCACACTTCAATGGTGTTCATCCCTAAGGGCGATAAATTACCGCAAGTTGGCGACAATATCGACGTGCAACAACCCCTCACGCGTGTGTATCCAGACATTATTTCTTGGATCTGAAAATGTCGCTTGACTCAAGTAATCGTGAAAACGATGTTCGAATAGTCAGTTTGGATGTGATGCGAACAATTGCATTGTTCGGAATCATTGTTCTCAACTACCACGGCTACTTAAATTTCTTGTTCGGAATCATTGTGCTCAACTACCACGGCTACTTAAATTTCTCTGGCGCGCTAAGCACTACTGAGCCCTCAATCTATGAACGATGGTGGCATCCATTTAATGGTGTCCTTGCTAATCCGTTTCCTGTTGGATTTGTAATGGTCGCGGGCATGGGTGTTTCACTCATGATTGGCGCGATAAACACAAAGCAGGTAATAACCGAAACGCGGTGGAGGCTCGCACGACGCGGACTTTTTTTGTTTACACTCGGCTATTGCATCAACTGGATTTGGCCAGGAACAATTCTCCCTTATTACGGTGCATTTTTCTTAACTGCAAGCGTGATCGCTTATTGGTCAAAACAAAAATTGATTTTGCTTGGCATACTTTCGATGATTATTGCCGCGGGTGTCGAGTCGTGGCGATTTGCACAAACTTTTAATGGCAACTTCACGACATGGCTATCACCTGCCGAAGCCGATTCGCCTCGAAATTTACTAATTCGAATTTTTATTGACTACACCCATCCACTCTTCCCATGGTTGGCGTTTTTCATTACTGGCATTTTGCTCGGTCGCAACTACGCAACTTTGAAGATTATTCGACTCAGGCTTCTGATTATCAGCGTCTTTGTAGTCTGTTTTTCTTATCTTGCGAATGCTGTGATTCGCTCGATTGCTGATTCATCAAGTCAAACCGACCAAAGTTGGCGAGAGCTCGCTTCAACTCGACCGTTTGATCGCGGCATCCTCTATGTTGCATCAGCGATTGGTGTGGTTGTCACGGTGTTTGTGGTTTTAGATTTTCTGTGCGAGCGTTACAAAGATTCACAAATTATTGAAACTGCAAGGATCACGGGCCAAATGACGCTGACAATTTATCTCGCCCATATTTTTATTTACAACGCGGTCGTTAATTGGTGGCAACTGGTGACACCAACAGGGCTAGATACGGCAATGATCATGAGTATCGCTGTTTATGCTTCGGCAATTGTTTGGGCTAACTGGTGGCACAATCGTTTTGGTCAGGGCCCTGCTGAGCGTGTTTATCGCCGTTTCGGTGGCTAATTAAATAACTGAATAAATTTCAACATCACGTAACTCGACATCACGTAACTCGACTCGACGCCTCACCCACCTCGAGATATTTTTTAGTTACAACTAGATCACGTATTCGTTCGAAACCGTCAAAAACTTCAACATAACTAGTTGGTAGAGGTGAAATCGCCAGCCTGATGCAGTCTGGCTGGCGGAAGTCACCGATTACGTTTCCGAAAATTCGCATCGCTTCAGAAACTTTCTGTGCGTCATGATGCCGCACAGAAATATGACCGCCGCGCCTTTTTGAGTCGCGCGGCGTGACGACTGAGAACCCAAGTGGTGCGAGCCAAGCATCATGTAATGCAAGCATTAACTCGGTGCCTTGTGCGGCCTTTTGTGCAATTGCCGACAACCCCGCACGTTCAATCATCGAAAACGCAGTGGTCACGCAACGCATTCCGATAATGCTCGGGCTTGCGACTTGAAATCCGCGCATCCCGGTTGTGCGATCAAAGCCCTGCGCCATTGCAAACTGATCGTTCTGCGCGAACCAACCTTGAATCGGTACCTGTAACTCGCTTTGCATTCGGTGCGAGACATACAACCACGCTGGTGAGCCTGGCCCAGAGTTGCCGTATTTATATGTGCAGCCGACGGCAAGATCAATATTGTCGCGGTCATATTGCATCGGCACAACACCAACTGCGTGGCTCGCATCCCAAACGAAAAGTGCGCCGGCGTCGCGCGCAAGTTGAGTTAACTTTGCGACATCATGCAAAACTCCAGAGCGATACTGAATAACTGAAAGCGAAACGAGCGCAACGTCATCGTTTAAAACTTCGACGACAAGTTTTAATCCGCGTTGTTTACAGATGCCTTCCAAAATGTAACGATCAGTTGGAAAGTTTGCCGTGTCAGTTATAACTGTTTTGCGATCAGGCCTGGCATCAACTGCAGCGCAGCAAAGTTGATAAAAATTCATACTGGTTGTGTCAACGCATAACATTTGACCGGCAGCAGCACCTAAAGAAGCCCGACCGATTAAATCGCCAACTGACTGAGCTTCGTCAATCCAATCAGACCAGCCAGAAACTAGTTTCGTAGCCCACTCTGTACGC
Source organism: Actinomycetota bacterium (assembly GCA_026393655.1). Classification (GTDB taxonomy): domain Bacteria; phylum Actinomycetota; class Acidimicrobiia; order Acidimicrobiales; family Ilumatobacteraceae; genus BACL27. Next base: position 2,699 of record JAPKZT010000090.1, read on the forward strand.
AAATACTGGTCAACAACATTGGCGGTTTCAGTTGGCATTCGCCCAAGAGAGTTGCCATCGAGATAACACAATGCCTGGTCAACAATCATGAATTCGTCTCGGTACTTGGCTAGTGGGTCTTTGGTATCAAGTTGCAGGGCCATACTTCGCGAGGTCATGTCATTTGGCATACGCTCACCGTATATGAATTCAGCAGAAAATTCTGAACAATTTAGTTCTGCTGTTACATATTCTTCGTATTTAAGTGTTGATCAATTGCTTGAGTTGCAAAAACCTCGATCGGATGGTCCGGAACATGACGAAATGCTATTTATCATCGTGCATCAGACATATGAGTTGTGGTTCAAATGTGTTTTGCACGAACTCGCTCGGGTGCAAACACTCTTAGAAACTGGTGAGACCCACGCATCGCTATCAGTATTTGGTCGTATTCGCACAATCTTTAAAGTTCTTGTCAGTCAAGTTGACATCTTAGAAACAATGACGCCTCTGCAATTTAATTCTTTTCGCGATCGCCTTGAGGCTGCAAGTGGTTTTCAATCCGTGCAGTTTCGCGAACTAGAAGCAGTACTCGGGCGACGAGATGCAACGATGGCTGATCATCTCGAGCCAAATAGTGCGGCGAGATTGCGAGTTGTCAACGCAATGAGTCGCCGATCGCTATGGGATTCAGTTGTTATTTATCTCGTGCAGCATGGCCACAATATGCCCAGCGAGATAACGCAACGAAACTTCGCCGAGAGTTATGTTGCTAATGATCAAGTACAAGAATCACTCGCCATTGCATATCGTCAAGACCCGCAAGTAGCAATGTTGCTTGAACGCTTACTCGACATTGATGAAGGCCTGCAAGAGTGGCGCTACCGCCATGTCAAAATGGTTGAGCGCACGATTGGCTTGAAGCATGGGTCGGGTGGGTCAAGTGGCGCTGCATATCTTGCCTCAACATTATTCAAACCAGTATTCCCAGACCTATGGGCCGTGCGCTCACGCTTCTAATAATTTAACGATGCAAGCTGATTGGGCCGAGTTACTTAAATCTGAATTCGAAAAGCCTTATTTTAAAAAACTACAAAGCTTTATTGCGGATGAGCGAAAACTATTCACTATCTATCCGCAACATGAAGACGTATTCAAAGCATTTGAGTTAACTAGCTACGCAGATACGCGTGTAGTGATTCTTGGTCAAGATCCATATCACGGAGTCAATCAGGCACATGGTCTTTGTTTTTCTGTGCAGAATGACGTGGCCATACCGCCATCACTAAAAAATATTTTCAAAGAACTGCAATCTGATTTCGATTTCACACCAAACACGAAGATCGCTGAACATGGCAACCTTGAACATTGGGCGCAGCAAGGTGTGCTGATGTTGAACACGACGCTTACAGTTCGGGCTGGTGAGGCTGGTTCACATCAAGGTTTGGGTTGGGAAACATTCACCGATCAAGTCATTCGCATCGTGAACGATAAATCACACCCGGTCGTTTTCGTATTATGGGGCGCGTTTGCTCGAAAGAAAAAACTATTAATCAATACTGACAAACATCACATTGTCGAAAGTGCACACCCATCACCATTATCGGCACATAACGGATTCATTGGTTCTCGGCCATTTACGAAAATCAATGATGCGCTGGTAAAAGCAAGCTTCAAACCAATTAACTGGCGCACTAGTTAAGGTATAAACACTATGGGCACAGTTCGAAGACACGCATTTGTTGAGTGCAACGCCGACACAGTTTGGGCATTTGTTGGTGCACCAGAACGCTTGCACGAATGGTTTCCAATTACTGAATGCCGAGTCGAGGGAAATAAACGGTGGATAACTCTCGCTGCTGGCATTATTTTTGAAGAAGACATCGTCACGCTCGACCATGACTTACGCAGGTTTCAATACAAAATAGTTAATAATCCGCTGATCAAGTTTCATCTCGGCACCGTTGATGTAATCCCCGATGGCGAGAATCGCTGTTTGGTGATGTATTCAACAGATATGGATCCGGAAGTGCTCGCACTGCCAATCGGTGGTGCCGCTGGAGTTGGCATAGCGAAAGTTAAAGAAATGTTTGACGGTAAATAACTATGGGTCGAAAGATTCTTTTCATTACTACCGACCAGCAGCGCTACGACGCGCTTGGTTGTAACGGCGGCGCTATTGCGCGAACACCAAATATTGATGCGTTGAGTAAATCTGGCATCACATTTGATCGCGCGCATCCGCAAAATGTTGTGTGCATGCCATCACGAAGCACGATGATTACTGGCCAACATGTCAGCACGCACGGCGTATGGATGAACGGAGTGCCGCTGCCTGAAGACGCGCCGAGTATTGCCAGCGATCTGCGCAATGTAGGTTATGCAACTGCGCTGATCGGCAAAGCACATTTCGAACCGCTACTTGATCCATTTTTAAGATTTACAGAAAATCGGTTAGGTAATGAGCGTCAAACAACTGACAACCCTGCTGATCCGCATCGTGGTTTTGATCACATGGAGTTGTCAACGCACGGCGCAGTTGGTCAATTGCATTACTCACAGTGGGTTCGCGACAATCACCCCGAGGCGATCACCGGTTTTTATAGAGTTCTAGACAATGAATTGCAAGTAAACGCTCAAGGTGGTGGCGATACGAATGCGCCGCAAATCAAAATTAATCCGATTCCACCTGAGTGGTATCACACGCATTGGGTGGCACAACAAACAATCAGTTGGTTGAACTCGCTACCTGCCGACAAAGATTGGTTTTGTTGGATGAGTTTTCCGGATCCGCATCATCCATGGGATCCTCCAGCATCAGAGTTGCACCGCGTGCCATGGCGCGAACTTGATCTGCCAGATGGCTACGTTGCAGATAAATCAAAACGCGAAAAAATTCTCGATGACAAATTGCGTCATTGGCGTGGTTGGTATGACGGCACTTTTGTTTCTAATTATGAAGCGCCGGCGCATTGGGTTCCTGCCACATTGACCGAAGACCAAGTTCGCGAAGTCAATGCGTTCACTCATGTTGAAAACGAATTGATCGACGAAGCGATCGGTGACGTGCTCGGTGCGATCAATGCTCGGGGTTGGGCGAATGATCTTGATGTGGTTTACACAACTGACCACGGCGAGTTTCAAGGTGACTTCGGTTTGCTATTCAAGGGTCCATATCATGTTGATTCGTTAATGCGGCTGCCTTTAATTTGGCGACCAGCGCCGAGTTTGAATATCACTCCTGCGCGAGTTAGTGCACCAGTTGGTTTAGTTTCACTTGCTGCAACGTTTGCACATATCGCCGGACTTGAAAAACCTTCATACACAGAAGCACCCAGGTTGCCAGTCGATAATGCCGACGCTGAAAAACTCGGCCACGAACGCGTGCTCACAGAATGGGACAGCGTGTTGTTTGGAAAACTAGTTCACCTACGAACAATTTGTCGTGACAATTGGGTATGCACTGCTGCGCTTGACGGCACGATGAATAAGGCTGGCGAGGGTGAACTTTACGACTTGGCTAACGATCCATTGCAACATGTCAATCGCTGGAGCGACGATTCGGTGCGGTCATTGCGTGATGATCTACTTAGCGATATGTGGGCCAACCTGCCTGCGCAAGTTTTGCCGTTACGCACAATGGATGCACCTGTCTAGCAACTAATCTGCGTTAATGAACATTGGATTCATTGGACTCGGAAATATGGGATTACCGATGTGTAAGCGTTTGCTTGCCGCCGCGCTGAATGTAAAAGTTTTTGATATCAACTCTGGCGCCTTAACACTCGCCGTTGATCACGGTGCTACTGCGTCAAAATCAGTTGCCGAAGTTGCGTCTCAAGTTGATGTGTTGTTCACCTCTCTGCCCCGACCCGAGCATGTAGAAAAAGTCATGCTTGATAATGATGCATTGCAGAATCTCAAAAATGGCGCAATCTGGGTTGACCTGACAACCAACCGAAAAGAACTGATCATCGAGTTGGCGAACAAAGCACCAAAAGGCGTTTCGGTTTTAGATTCACCCGTAACTGGCGCAGTTGACGGTGCGCGAAATGGAAAGTTGACATTATTTGTTGGTGGCGACAAGCAAAGTCTCGACCACGTCAAGTCGATATTAGAAAACCTTGGCCTTGTCATTTATTGTGGCCCGCTCGGCACAGGCAATGTCGTCAAACTTGTAACAAATCAACTTTGGTTCATCGCTGCCGCCGCAATCGGCGAGGGCTTTGCAACTGGCATCGCTAACGGAGTTGAACTTGGCACGCTTTGGGGCGCCATTAAAGAAAGTGTTGGCGACAGTTTTGTAGCGCGGCACGATGCGCCTTCAATATTTGCAGGTCACTACGACCCGTCTTTCTCGCTAGAACTTTGCTTAAAAGATCTGGGACTAATTAGCGAACTTGGCAAACAAGTCAACGCAGATCTACCAATGACTGCTGCTGCAGTGCATGCATTTACGGTTGCGAGTGAACGTTACGGGGCCAACGCAGCCGAGTTGCATGTGGCCAAACGAATTGAAGACGATGCAAAAATTTCAATGCGGCTTGAAGGTGACTGGACACCACCTTGGGAATCATGACGCAAATTATGAACGGCGCCACAAGATGACTCGTTCGTATCGCGTTGATGATCTTGTTGATTTCAACGTCTATCCGCTTGATGAAACTGCGAGCGCCGAATACAAAGTTGCGTTAGCTCAAGCGCGTGAACAACTACAACACGACGGTTGTGCCGTAATCAAAAATCTGCTTCGTCCGACTGCCGTAAAGATTGTTAGCCAAGAAATTATCGCACGCAAGCAGACGACTCACTTTTCGACGTCAAGTATGAATCCGTACTTTCATTCAACAAAAAACTCTGACTACCCCGATCGCCACCCGGTCAACACGTTCATCGAACGCTCA